>JALZVC010000140.1 GCA_023301205.1 Flavobacteriaceae bacterium | reverse complement strand
TATCCAATAACATCTGTGACCGTATCTTTTTTAACTTCATTACCAGAAACTGGTGATATAGTTTTACCAATACGTGTATATAATAATTTTAGATAGTCGTAAATTTCTGTTGTAGTGCCTACAGTAGATCTAGGATTAGTAGCGTTTACTTTTTGCTCAATGGCAATAGCAGGAGCAATACCTTTAATACTATCTACTTTAGGTTTGTTAAGGCGACCTAAAAATTGTCTAGCATAAGAAGATAGACTTTCTACATAACGTCTTTGGCCTTCTGCATATAGAGTGTCAAAGGCAAGACTGGATTTACCACTACCAGAAAGGCCAGTGATAACAACCAATTTATTTCTGGGTATAGTGACATCTATATTTTTAAGGTTATGCAGTTTTGCACCCTTAATTACTATGTTTTTTTTACTATCTGCCTTCTTTTTAGCCAATGGATTCTGTGTGTTTTTTTCTGTAGAATTACAAAGATACTACATAGAAATGTAGGTAACACATGAGGGCTAATTATAATTTTTTTGACGAAAGTTTAACATTTATTTGTTTATGTTAATATAAAGTACTTATATTTACGTCCTACAATAAACATTTATAAAAAAGAGGCCTATAGCATAACAATACTTTAAAACATTTTGAAAACGAACAACTAACACGACCAAAAACGCAAAGTTGTTTCACCTTTAAAAATAAGTACGTTATGAATAAAACCCCGAACTCTGATGCACTTTTAGTAAGTGCTTACATTAATGGCGATGAGTCTGCTCTAGGCGAATTAGTTACTCGACACAAACAAAGAATTTACAGTTTTATATACTCTAAAGTATATAATCGCGATGTAGCGGAAGATGTTTTTCAAGATACGTTTATTAAGGTTATCAAAACGCTTAAGCGTGGTAAGTACAATGAAGAAGGTAAATTTTTACCTTGGGTGATGCGTATAGCACATAATCTGGTTATAGATCATTTCAGAAAAAATAATAGAATGCCTAAGTTTGAGAACAATGATGATTTTAATATTTTCTCTGTACTTCATGACGGTTCTCTAAATGTAGAAGGCAAAATGATTAAGTCTCAAGTGGAAAATGATGTGAAAAATTTAATTCACGAATTACCAGATGATCAGAGAGAAGTACTGATAATGCGTATCTACAAGGATATGAGTTTTAAAGAAATAAGTGAACAAACAGGTGTAAGTATCAATACAGCTCTTGGGAGAATGAGATATGCATTAATCAATTTACGTAAGGTAATTGATAAGCATAATATTGTTTTAACAAATTAAAACAATATTATTATGAATGTTACGTTTTTTTAGGTATAAACCTATTAAAAAACACAGTATGCCGAAAATGTACTCTCAATCACGAACGAACCGCGTGAGTAAAAACTTGGTTCCAAAGGATGAAACAATAAGGTTTATCCTAAATTATAGTAAGGCTTTAAGTGTTATAAGTTATAAAAATGTGAAGTTTGAAGCACTTCTCAACTAATTTTTTTTGAAAAACCCAAAACGTAAGTTTTGGTTTTTTTTTATTTTTTCTTCTGTTGCTTTTTAGCGTACACGTCTAAAACCGTTTTTCTACCTATTGTACTTGTGATAGTATCTTTTTCTAAATCCCAACCACGTGCTGGTGAATATTGTCGTCCGTACCATATAATTTGGAGGTGAAGATCATTCCATATGTGTTCTGGAAATAGTCGTTTTGCATCTTTCTCTGTTTGCACTACGTTTTTACCATTGGTTAGACCCCAACGGTACATTAATCTATGAATGTGCGTATCTACAGGAAAAGCTGGGATGCCAAAGGCTTGCGATATGACCACACTAGCCGTTTTGTGTCCCACTGCAGGGAATTTTTCTAATTCTTCTAAGCTTTTGGGTACAATGCCATTGTGATTATCAATAAGCATATGTGACAGTCCGTAGATGCCTTTTGCTTTCATAGGAGAAAGGCCAACCGGTTTTATGATCTCCCGTATTTCTTCTACGGTGAGTTTAATCATGTCATAAGGATTGTCTGCTATTTTAAAAAGAAGAGGTGTTATTTTATTGACCCGTACATCGGTGCTTTGAGCAGACAGTAATACGGCAATCAATAAAGTATAAGGATCTTTATGATCTAATGGTATTGGTATTTGGGGATATAGTTCTTTTAACGTAGTAATAACAAAATCTACCTTCTGTTGCTTGGTCATTATCTGTATTTTTGAAATGTAAAGATAGGAGAAATCAGAATTTTGATGGATTTCCAAAGTGCTAAAAATCTTAGCGAGAATAATGTACTAATAACCAGATTTCTGCATTCGCGGAAATGACAAAAATTTTAAATAGATGAACACACTAAAAGTAGGAGACAAAGTCCCAAGTTTTAAAGTAAACGACCAAGATGGAAATGCTATTTCTTTAAGCGATTATTTCGGGAAAAAATTAGTTGTTTTTTTCTATCCAAAAGCAAGTACTCCAGGGTGTACTGCAGAAGCTTGTGATTTAAGAGATCATTATAAAGAACTGCAGTCTGCTGGATTTTCTTTATTAGGAGTAAGTGCAGATAGTGAAAAACGCCAGAAAAATTTTAAAGAGAAGTATGAATTCCCTTTTCCACTATTAGCAGATCAAGAAAAAGAAGTTATCAATGCTTTTGGTGTTTGGGGCGAGAAAAAATTTATGGGTAAAATATATGACGGTATTCACCGAAAGACCTTTATTGTTAATGGTGATGGAGTTGTAGAACGTGTTATTGATAAGGTGAAGACTAAGGTTCACGCTAGCCAAATACTAGAATAATAGTAGATGTACGATATTGGAATTAGAACACTTTAGATTTTTAGCAATAGTTAATTGATCTTTGAGAAAACAATCTGTACACGTCTGTTTTCTGATTTTAATTCACTTTTTGGTTGATTTTCTCCCATACCTAAAGCGATTATTCTACTAGTGTCTATACCATTGCTTACTAAGTATTCCTTCACAGCAATTGCCCTATTATTTGATAGTTTGTCATTGTAACTATTTGTGCCGCTATTATCAGTATGTCCAATTACTTTAATAATTAATGTTGGATCATCTATTAAATAACTTACAATTTCATCTAACTGTTTAAATGAATTATCGCCAATAATTTGAGCAGCGTCAATTTTAAAATTAATAGTGTAATCTATAGAAATGCTTTCGCTTAAATTTAGTAGCGGTGACTTTTTTTCTTCTAATTTTTTACCAGTGCTCTTTAGCGAATTAGCTTCTAAAAATATGGCAGAATCATATAGTTGATCGCCAACATCACTAATGCCTAATTTTAAATGATACTTAACGTTAGGTACTACCTTTGCTTTTGCAACTAACACTTTTGTGAAACCATCATATTGATAGGTTTTTGATAACTCAATTTTATTTTTAGTATCTAATGTTACGATTTTATTATACTCTGCATTTGCTATATAATAATCACTATTAGTTTCTAAGTTGATGTGGTCAACTGTAATAGGAATGTTTTTGTCTCCATTAAGTATAGCAATATTTTCGGAAGATTTTGTAGATAAGTTTGTTACTAGAAAAATAAAAACATCATTCACGTTCTTCTTTACGTATTCTGGGTATTCTTCAGAAGCAAAGAAATATTTAAATTGAATTTCATCTGTCTTAGAAATCAAGTCAAACTCAAATAATACCGTATCATAACACCCTTTTCGTTCTGCTATTTCATTAATGTCTGGATCACTAATAAAGTTAAGCTTAGCACTTTTTTTTGAGTCATTGTTTGGGCCTATAGCATTACTTGCTAGACCATTTGTCAATATAATACCTTGATTAAAAAAAAGGTTATGCTTTAAATTACTTTTAAAAATGCCATAAGCTTTTTTACCGCCACTAACTTTTGCATTGGTGATTTTAATGTTTTCTGTATCCCCGAGTAACTCATTTATAAGATCTTGAGCATCCGTGTTTTCTACTATTTTAAGTTGTCCTAAAGCAAAAGAAGATGATATAAAACATATGAATATTAAAAAACATAATCTCATTATTGATTTATTAATTTATTGATAATTAAAAATATCCCGACACCTACAGAAACAAAACCAAGTAGTATAAGAAGGAATGGTAAATATGTTTTAGGGAAAGCATTGTATAAAAGAATATGCTATTCATTTTCTTTTTCAAAACCGACTATTTTATCTGTTGTTTAAGAGTCAGTCTTTGAGAATATTTCTGTTTTGCCTAATAAGAAGTTGCCAAATAGTATTGCCACGACCCCTGCAAATATGAAAGCTATAGATATTATTAAGTCTTCCATATTACTATATAATACTTCGATTGTAAATTAATAATCTAATACCATTATTTCAAGGCCGTTCTTGATATCTAATTCTCTGGAGAATGATGATGTGTTTTTTTGCGGCGCTACTGGTTCTGGAAACATATCATTTAATGCTGCGGCTAGCAGTGGCTCATTGGCTTCTCCTAATTGTCCTAGGTTTTCAAAAGCTTCACTAATTTCAATGTCTGGTACAAGACCTTCTTCAAAATCTGTATTTCCAGCAGCATTGGCTGTTTTAAAAATGAGCGGTAACATAGCATAGGTATGTGCTGGATTAGCCTCACTACGGCTAAAATTTGGGGCAGGTGCGTCGTATAATAGTGTAGAAGCCTCAAATTTACCTGAAGTGTTTATTCCTACCTGTACTACGTTAATATATGGGGCTAATCCATTTATTACTAATTCACTTGAAGATGCCGTTCTGCCTGTTGTTAACACATAAACTCTAGATAGGTTAAGACTGTTTAGGGGCGTGCTATTTCTTGTTTGTGTCGTGAATAAACCATTACTGGCAAACTCAGCTTGTCTATCATCGTTCCATTGTTCTGTAAAAAATATTTGTCCAGCAAATTGCCCTGTTATCATACCGGAGAGATCTGTTGCTGTACGTACTGAACCCCCACCATTATAGCGCAAATCGAGAACAAGTTCTGTTGCACCTTCTGCTTGTAATTGTCCAAAAGCATCATTTAATGTTTCGTCAAAATTACCGGTAAATGCATTGTACATCATGTAACCTACTTTTGTGCCATTGATATCTAGTGTCTTTGTCAAAAACACAGGATCTTCCGTGTACTCTATTTTTGTTAATAATACGGTCTGGTCTATAGGTGTTACCGTTGTCCCGTCAAATGTAGCAAGACCTATAGTATAGGTGTCTGGAGCCAATAAGTCGCTAAAATTATTTTCATTGATTTGTACTCCGTCAATCCTATTAAAAATAATACCACGTTCTAATCCGGCTGCTTCTGCACTTGTGTTAGGGAGTACTAATCTTACATATCCAAAAACATTACCACTTCCATCGGGGAAAAATACAAGCCCAAAATCCATCCCGTTGTTCAGGGAAATCCCGCTCAACGAGTTTTCTAGAGCAAGGAAGTCGTCCACTAATATGCTAAAACGATCTTGATCAGACTTTAAAAAATCGAAGATAGCTTCTGGAGAATCAAAACTTGAAGTAAACTCATTTCTTGCAGTTGATGATGCAAAGGCATCATCTGCTAATTCTGGAGTATCAGCTTTGAATACGTAGAAAAAATTGAGACCTCTATAGATAAAGTCGTTAATTTCAGCGGTAGATGCTATTCGCTCCTCATCATCTGCATCGTTAAAACAAGAGGTAAATGTAAGTAAGAGAAGTAAAATGGGAATAAATATATATTTTTTCATAGCTATGTGTATCTTTATAATATGATGCTTTAAACGCCTTATTATTGTAGATTTTAAAGATAGTTATTGTGTCGAGATTAGTTAAGTATAATTACGAAAAAACAAATGTTTACATTATTTCTGAAATATTAAAGTAACAAAACTTATAGTGACTCGTCATCTTTATAACATAGCCAAATATGCCGTCTTGTAATCGGTGGTTGTGACACTAACCAAAAACCCACTGCAATAGCAGATTAATAATGGACCAAAAAGAGTTTTTACATACGGTGCTTCCTTTTAAGGATAGATTGTACCGTGTTGCAAAGTGCCTTTTAGTCTCTAAAGATGAAGCCGAAGATGCAGTACAAGAAGTTTTTTTAAAGCTATGGCGCACTAAAGAAAACATTAAAAAATATAGAAGCCCAGAAGCATTTGCTATTACAATGACAAAAAATTACTGCTTAGATAGATTAAAGTCTAAACAAGCAGAGAATATGAAAATTGTACATACTAATTATAAAACTCGAGATAATCTTGAGCATAAGATTGAGGCAAATGATGGTGTGGCCCTTGTTTTTAAAATAATGGAAAACTTGCCAGAACAGCAACGTATCATTCTTCAGCTAAGAGATGTAGAAGAATTTGAATTTGCTGAGATAGCAAAAATGCTCGATAGCAACGAAACCTCAATAAGAGTGGGATTGTCCAGAGCGAGAAAAACAGTAAGGGAAGAATTAATTAAAAAGCATAACTATGGAATCTGCTAATATAGCTCAGTTATTAGA
>JALZVC010000139.1 GCA_023301205.1 Flavobacteriaceae bacterium | reverse complement strand
CTTCTAATTGTACGTTCCAATCAAAATTTTGAGTAGTAAAGTCAAGGCTAATTTGATTTATTAGTTCTTCAGAAGTTAGCTCGAAAGTATAATAATAAGTATTTCCACTATTAACCGTATTGATTGTCTTAAAAGCAATATTTTGATGTTTAATCATTTCAGAATTAATCCTAAGCAGATAGGGTGCTTCTATGGTGTCATTAGCCGCTGTAATTCCAAAAATACGAAGGTCATTTAGGCTAGGTGAAATTTGCTCGAGAACAGTGTCATCTAGCGTAATTTCATGCCAAGTATCTGTAACATTTTTAAGCTCACTTTTATAAGCATAAGTGCTTTCTTGAGTGAGCCCAATACTACTCACAAAAAACAACAAGCAAAGGAGAATATTAGTTTTCTGTATCATCAATGCGGGTTTTGTATTTGTTATATAAAAATGAAACGATTAAAAGTAGTACTCCAAGCGATAAAAAGACAATGGTTTTTGAAATGGTATTGAGATGCGAAATGTCATAGAAAAACAATTTTAGTAATGTAATTGCAAATAAGGCCATTCCTACAATACGGAGATACATTTTGTTTTTCCAGATGCCAAAAGCTATAAGCAAGAACGAATAAACTCCCCAAAGAATACTCAATCCTAATTTGTAAGATTGTGTTGATTCAAAAAGATCCATCCAGTGTAAAAGTTCACTACTCAATACCCATACTATGGAGAGGTGTAGCAATATATCGTAAAATACTTTAATGATCTTATTCGCTTTATTCTTTTGCATATGTCTATTACACACAAACAAAGCAAGTGCTAAAAACAGAAAAGAAATATACCGAAGTGCCAAATACATGGTTCCTCTTTGGTAATACTCTGAAGGCTCCATATACGTTTCTCTTAACTCGCTTAAAGTATATAATCCTTGAGTTAAAAAAACGAATATAGTCGCTAGGGTAAGTCCAACAGCAATATACGACAGGGCTCTATTTTTTACATAGCGAGAATTAAACAACCACACTACCGAAACAAAAAGCAAGGAGTAATTAATAATCCAAACCGATTTGAAGTGCTCTAAGGCATAGTTCGTAATGGAATTAGAGTAATCATTTTCATTGGTAATCTTTAGTGAAGAATCGGTTATTAACTGCTCCCAATAAGCTGAAATTTCTAACCTAAAAGCAAAATAGGTACTCAATAGTAGCATTCCAGCAGCAGAAAATGACATCAATTTATACCAAATACTATTGGTTTTAAAAGCTGAAGCGTTCGTTTTCCTTTGCATTAAATAGACAATGAAACCAAATACAGCTATAAATAAAACAGAACTTAAAAAATGAACATTTAAGATTGGTGAAAATTGATCACCCGAAACATAGAAATAACCATACGCGTATGACCAATCTTGCAAGAGACTAAAAAATGCAAGAAACATAAGTGGATATGACAGTTTTTCGTACACCGAAATGTTCTTTGCACGACCAATCCAGAATAAAATAGCAGCTTCGCCAGCCCATAACAACGTTACCCAATTACCATCTAATTGTACAGGAATCGTTATGGTAATAAAAACCAGCACTAATCCTAAGGCTAAATAAAACAGGTTCTTATCTCCTAATTTTTGTTTGTAGATGATAACTGCAACTATAAAATGAACAATAGCATTGCAAAGTGTAAAGACCCCTAGAATCTCACTATTAGGCGTATGTGTATCAAGAAGCAAATAGCCAAAACCATAAAATATAAAAGAATTGACAAGCATTAAAACAACATCACTAATAGCGTAAGTTTCTTTTTTAATCATCTTGTACGCTAAAAATGTGATGTAAAAAATAACAAAGAATAGTGCGAGGAAACTAAAGGCAATAGTAAAATGGCTATCAGCATCATATTCAGTTATAAACCACGCCGAATAAATAAGCCAAGTAAATACAAATGAGGAATAAAACAGGGACTTCCAATACTTTTTAAAGGAGATAAAAAGAATCCCTACATTGATAATAGCTATATAACTAAATAGTATTTCAACTTGTCCAGAGTTATTACTTAGCAAAAATGGTACGGCATAAGCGCCAACTAAGCCTAGATGCGCTATGATTTGTCTATTGTAATTAATCGCGGTGACCACTGTAAAGATGGTAAATAACACCATTAGTGCAAAGGCAAAAAGCTGCGGGATAAGACTGTAAAAACTATAGGCGAAATAGGTGATAAAATATAATATCACGATGGCACCACTCACTAAAACAGCGCTATATGCCTCGTAGTTTTTCTTTAATTTAATACCAAAGCCTAAGAGTCCTATCGCCGAAAAATATCCTAAAATTATGCGTGTCAACGGACTTATTAATTCGTTCTCAATGGAGTATTTAGCACCTATAGCAACGCCAATAACGATAATAATAATCCCAATTTTATTGAGTAGGTTTTCACCAATAAATTTCTCAATACTGGACTTTGTTTTTGGTGCTTTTTGCTTTGTAGTTTGCGGAGCAGTTACAGGTTGAACGATTATCTCTTTTGCAGGAGTATTAGTGTTTTTAGCACTATCAGTTGGTGTTTTTGTGGTGACAGGAAGATTGTTACTCTCTGTTCTTTGAATAATAAGTTGTTCTAATGTTGGTTTAAAAGCAGTAGTTTCTTTTGTTTCCTGCGCTTTTATTCCAGTGTCTGGAGCTTCTTTTAACCTATTCAATTCCTCTTGCAGATTTTGCATCTCTGTAGTAAAATCAGCTTGCTTTTTATAAAGCTGCTGTAATTTTTCTATCAGTTTATCTATAAGGACATCTTTATTATCTTCCATGCAAATAAAATCAGGTTAGGCCTTTTAAGCACATTTTAATTAAATAGATACTGTGCTAAAAAAATTTCTTTTAGACATACCTTTAAATAATGTAAGTTCAACTAATAAACTTATACAGTTTTTAATACAGCGGGTGTGCTTTTAGTTTATTAAGGATACATTAAACTTGATTGTTAGCGAATAACTAATTATTAATAATGGTGTCTCGATTATTTTAAAACAAAAAACCTTAAAGATTTTGAGGCCTTTAAGGTTTCATTTTTTAAGTACTAAATTTATCTATTAATATAAAGAGGACCAGCGAGATCTGCTTGCCCTCGTATTCTAAGGACATAATAATACGTACCTACTGGCAACTCATCTCCATCTTTAATAGTTGCTCTACCATCTGAGATACCACCAAATGAGTTATCATAGCCCCTTTTACTATACACTTCTACACCCCATCTGTTATAGATAAAAAGCTCATTATCCGGAAAAGCTTCGATGCCTCTAATGATAAAAAAATCATTGTTTCCATCTCCATTGGGTGTGAAAATATCGTAAACTATAACGCTGCTATTTGCTTCAAGTACAGAGCCAATAGTAATTACCTCAAAATCTTGTGGTAAAAATGTATCGGAAGTAATGGTTCCATCACTAAACGATCCTGTTACAACAGTATTACCCAAGTTAATCCAAGTCTCTGAAGCAAGAGAGTAACCAACTACCCTTAAATTTTCAAGATCTGAAGCAAGTACATTTATTAAACTTTGATTATCCCAGGTAAGCGTTGCTTGAGCGTTTTCTGTTCCATTAAAATCCCAAAATTCTTGCTCGCTAATAATAGACAGCGTAGGTTCAAAACTAGTAGTATTAAAATCTGTATTAAATGTTGTTGGCGTATTTGGATCTTCAAAAAAATATGCCGATTTGTATTCTGATTGGTTTGAAATCTCTGGTATGACGGTTAATGTTCGTAATCTAAAATCATCACCTATCGGAAATACAAAATCTAGTTCTCCTGTTACGGCTGCATACCCATCCGAATGGTTATCATCATTATTTCCGAAATATAGGCTATTATTTAAAAAATCTAAAGAGACATCTAGGTCATTTCTAGGGGTTATTATTCTTCCATCTAGATAATCTAAAACATTTGTTAGTCCTACAGAAACTTCAAGAAAAAGATCATCTTGGACTGCTACTTCCATATCCTTAAAAATAGGTCTATTTGTTCCATCTACAGTTAAGGGATTGTCTGTATTGTAAAACCCCGCCAAACCTTCGTTGTCATCAAAGTCACCATCGTTGGTCACATCAATATGAAAACCAATGGCTCCTTGATCGTGAATTTTAGCATTTCCGAAGTTGTGAAAGGCAGTTTGCGCTTTCGAGAAAGAGAAAATGAATAGAATAAAAAAGAGGCTAGTATAAAACTTCATAGGTGTAGA
>JALZVC010000138.1 GCA_023301205.1 Flavobacteriaceae bacterium | reverse complement strand
TTGAAAGTGCTACTGCAAATACCTTGTTTCATAAGGTTAAATTTGGATTACAAAAGGCTTTCTGCGTAGTGTTTGAAATGAGTACAAGTAGTAAAAGTGTTTCGAGTATTCAAATGGGAAAGCGTTTTGACATTCGACAAGGAACAGCTTGGTATTTTATGCATAAAGTTAGAAAATCAATGGAGAGTAGTCAAAATTATCCTTTAAGTGAAATCGTCCATATAGATGAGTTCACAGTAGAAGGAGAAGAATAAGGTAAGCAAGGTAGAAGCTATGATTCTAAAAATAAAAAAGGCAGTAATAGCGGTAGAATTAAACGTAAAACATAAAATAAAAAGAGTCTATATAAAATCTATCGATGATTATTCAGCAAAATCATTAACTCCAATATTTGAAGAGCATTTAAGTACAACAGCAAAAATAGTTACTGATAAATGGAGGTTACACTCCATTAAAGAAAGAGTATAATATTGAGCAAAAAATAAGAAATAACGGTAGTAATTTTAAAGAACTACACGTTGTCATTATGCAATTGAAATCTTGGTTAAGAGCAATACCAACAAACGTTAGTAAATGGCACGTAAAAACTTACTTTGATCAATTTTGTTTTAGGATTAACCGTTCTCAATTTAAATAAAGTATTTTTCATAAAACAATTGAAAGAATAGTAAAAGCTAAACCAGTTTATCATAAAAAAATAAAACAGACACTAAGTGTGTAACTCAATTAATTTTAATAGCATTTAATTGACTATTTTTTACTGTTTGCACCAACACATCGAAATGACCTCTACCCCATCATTTTTATAACGAGTACATTTAAGATCTCATATTGTTGTGGTGACATTAAACTCACGCTACTAAAAACTGAATCCCGATTAGAATATTTCAAAAAATAAATGTAAACTTGTATCCAAGTAGATACGGTTTTTATGCTTTTTTATCGAGAAAACAACAGCGTTTGACAAGTTGGATTAGAAAGCTAAAAGATTTTAAGGCTAAGTCTAAAATCTTATTCAGAATTCAAAAATTGGAAACTGACGAACATTTTAGCGACTGTAAAACTGTTGGTGATGAAATTCGGGAAATGCGAATAAATTTTGCAAAAGGTTATCGTGTTTATTTCAAAGAAAAAGATGGGAAAATAATTGTTCTTCTTATTGGCGATGATAAATCTTCTCAACAAACGGATATTGCAAAAGCCAAAGAGATTTGTAAAAAATTAAACAAATAGAAAATGGAAACTTCAAGATTTGAAATAGCGGATTATTTGAACAATAAAGAAATGATTGCTGAATATCTTAATACAGTTCTAGAAGAAGGTAATAATGCTGATGTGATTAATGCAATCGGACATATTGCTAAAGCAATCGGAATGACAAAAATTGCAGAAGAAACTGGTTTAAGTAGACCCAGTTTATACAAAGCATTATCAGATGGATCAAAACCACAGTTTGCGACAATTATGAAAGTGCTAAAAGCAATCGGAGGACAAATTCAAATAAATCCAGCGTCTGCCTGAATGAATAGTACACCAAAACAAAGAAAATTCATCGCTCTTTCTTAGGGGTAAACAAGGTTAAACAAAGTAAAATTTCACCCTACTATTAAATCTTTGTTTCTAACAATAAATCAATATATGAAATATATTAATTCTTTTTTTGCACGCGTATATTAAGTTGTTATATTTGCAGCCGCTTAAAGAAATAATTAAGCAATTTGGCGAGGTAGCTCAGGTGGTTAGAGCGTCGGATTCATAACCCGGAGGTCAGGGGTTCAAGTCCCCTTCTCGCTACAAAGTCCCCATTTATTGGGGACTTTTTTATGCGATTTATTTTAAACTATTTACAAGCCCATCAAAATCCAGTACTTCTTGCGTACCTGTTTTCATATTTTTGAGCGTGTAGTTTCCGGTTTCCATCTCCTTATCTCCCGCTAGCACGGTAAATGTAATATCGCGTTTGTCTGCATACCCCATTTGTTTACCCATCTTAGTCTTGTCTGGATACAATTCTGCTGCAATACCGTTTACTCTTAACTTGGTGATGGCTTGCATCGCGTAGAGCCCTTCTTTTTCGCCAAAGTTGATAAACAACACCTTTGTATTTGCAGAAACTGTCTCTGGAAACAACCCTAATTCTTCGATAACCAAATAGATTCTATCTAAGCCAAAAGAAATCCCCACACCACTCACGTCTTTCATACCAAAAATACCGGTAAGATCATCATAACGACCACCACCACCTATACTTCCCATAGCAACACCTTCTGGTGCGGCAACTTCAAAAATTGCCCCTGTGTAGTAGTTTAGTCCTCTTGCTAAAGTTACGTCAATCTCCAGATTAGCGCTTTGTAAACCTAATGCCGAAATATTAGAAACGATAAACCGCAGCTCTTCAATACCCTTTTGTCCTGTCCCTGAGCTTGCCAACATTGTTTCTAAACTGGCTAACTTCTCGATTGCAGTACCAGTGAATGAAAATAATGGCTGTACTTTTTGTATCGCATCTTCTGTAATGCCTTTTTCACGCATTTCTTTTTTAACACCTTCCTCCCCTATCTTGTCTAGTTTATCTAAAGCTACCGTAAAGTCAATTAATTTATCTTGTGCCCCAATCACTTCTGCAATACCGCTTAATATTTTGCGATTATTCATTTTTATGGTGGTACCTTTTAAACCAAGGGCTGTAAATACCGTATCATATAATTGCACCAACTCTACTTCTTGCCATAAAGACTTGCTCCCCACGACATCTGCATCACACTGAAAGAACTCTCTAAAACGTCCTTTTTGTGGTCTATCTGCGCGCCAAACGGGCTGTATTTGGTATCTTTTAAAAGGAAAGGTAATATCGTTTTGGTGTTGTACTACGTATCTAGCAAAAGGTACTGTTAGGTCGTAGCGAAGGGCTTTTTCTGAAATCTTTGCGATCATTTTACCACTATCTTTCTCACTATATAATGCATCATCAACCTTTCTTAAATAATCCCCACTATTTAAAATCTTAAAAATAAGGCGATCACCTTCTTCACCATACTTCCCCATTAAGGTATCGCTGTTTTCAAAACTGGGTGTCTCAATAGGTTGAAAACCAAATTGCGTAAAACTGCGCTTTATGGTATCCATAATATAGGTGCGTTTTACAACTTCGGTAGGAGAAAAATCTCTGGTTCCTTTAGGTATGCTTGGTTTTTTTGACAAAACTTTTTGTTTATGGGTTATTAGCTTTGAGCTATGTGCTATTTGCTTTGAGTGGTGAGGTCAATTACTTAAAACTATTGTTATTATTTTTAAATTTGGATTCTATTTCTATAAGGGAGGTCTCGACTGCGCTCGACCAGACAAAGTTATTTTTTTTTACGTTTGGGCTTTTACCAGAGAGGCTGCAACAACATCTTTGCGTATCCTCATAAAACTCTCATAATTTTTCAAATAGCGCTCGACCAGACAAAGTTACTTTTTTTTGATTTAGGCTTTTATGAGGTAGGTTTCGACTGCGCTCAAACAGACATCGCTATTTTTTAATTTCTCCCGATAACTATCGGGATCAACTTCATCTTCCCTGCGCAAATATCCTAAAATTTAAGCAGAATGCGAGGGTGGCGCATTTCAGAAATAAGAAAATTTTTAATAATGGTAATTTGATGTAACTTTATAGACGAAATACAGTCTTATAAACCAAAATAGCTACCCTATGTTTTCACTTTTTAGAGAAAATGTGCTTATCGCACTCGATTCTATTAAAAGCCAAATGCTAAGAACCATCTTAACGGTTATTATTATTGGGATTGGGATTTGGGCACTCGTTGGTATATTGGGTCTAGTAGATGTATTATCAAATAATATTGCGGGTAATTTTGCTTCTATGGGCTCCAATACATTTAACATACAGCGCTATGATTTTACGTTTAACTCTAACCGTCGTGGTGGTGAAAAACGAAAGGTAAACCCCGTTATTAGTTATAATAATGTACGTGAGTTTATAGATCTATATCAATTTCCTACGGCGCAAACTTCTGTTTCTTTTAACGGTACGGCCACTGCAGAAGTGAAATTTGAAAATGAAAAAACAGATCCAGAAGTTCAGGTATTTGGTGCCAATGAAAACTTCTTAGAAAACGGGGGTATAAAGGTTGAGCAAGGACGAAACTTCACCAAATTTGATGTAGAAAATAACACCAAAGTTTGTGTAATAGGTAGTGACTTTTTAAAATCCCTGTTTAAAAATGATGCCCCTTTAGGGAAAACTATATCGATACGTGGCGCAAAGTTTAAAGTAATTGGCATACTAGAATCTAAGGGTTCTACTTTTGGGAACAACCAAGATCTAAGAGTTATTATTCCTATTCAAGTAGCGCGCGGGATGTTTACGCAGCCTAACATTAATTATAACATTAGCATTAAGGTAGAAAATAATGAGCTAATGGATCAAGCACAAGACGAAGCGATTATTACTTTACGTAATATTAGAAAATTAAGTCCGCTTGATAAAAACAACTTCGGGATTCTAAGAAGTGATGATTTATTAAATCAAATTTCTGAAATAAGCGATATGTTGAGTATTGCGGCCTGGGTAATTAGTATTGTTACCATATTAGGTTCTTCCATTGCCCTTATGAATATCATGCTTGTTTCTGTAACAGAGCGAACTCGAGAAATAGGGGTGCGAAAAGCATTAGGAGCAAAAAGTTCTACTATCTCTCTTCAGTTTTTTATTGAGACAATTGTAATAGGACAAATAGGTAGCGTATTTGGTATTATCTTAGGTGTATTAACTGGGCTGGCACTTGCCAAAGGATTTGGTACCGAATTTCAACTCCCCGTCGCCGCGATGATTTGGGCAACCATCAT
>JALZVC010000137.1 GCA_023301205.1 Flavobacteriaceae bacterium | reverse complement strand
CGATCTCCAGCTTGTAGATGAAAAAAGTTAATGGTCCAAGCATAGATATTAGAGAGTTTGTCTGACATGTATGGGCTCAGGTTCTCTTCTTCCATCGTCTGCGATAAGGAACTGGTAATAACGCCAGAAGCTTCTTTCTCAACATAAGTGACCTCTTTTTGTGCGGTAAAAACATTTATAGAATCTCTAAGATCGACCACAACATAATCTATTCTGTTCTTCTCGTATATAAAGACTTGTGTTTTTGCGGTTGAATCCTTTGCGTTAAGTAAAGTGTAGGGTTTACCAACGTTCATTCTTCTAACATCAAAGCTGTCTTTATATTTTGTGGCTACTTCAATAATTTTAGCGTTGCTCACTCCGTTTGCGTCCAGAATACCACCAAAGGTGTCTCCATTGCGCACTGTATCGTATACCACATCAAAATTAGCTAACAAAAAGCCGTACGCTTTTGCTAGTGGTATTACTTTTTCAGTTGAGAGTCCTTGAGATTCATCATCTTGTTGTACACAAGCGTAAAAAGAGAAGACTAAAAGTATAAGAAGGGCGTTTTTTTTCAATTATAACAAGCTAGTACTATTATCAATATTATTTTAAAGGTCTTGTCCCCAGTTTTTAATTTCTTCTGCAGACCAAACTTCTGGGAAAAAGATTCTTCGTTGGTATTTAGGGTGCATATATTTTACCCAATCACTACCACCTGTGGCTTCAACGTTATCTTCGGGTTTTTCACCGCTTATATAATACTTTGCCGCATTGTAATGTGCCATTACCCAAGTGATATTTACGGTATGGTCATAGTGACGCATAGTTTTAACAAGTTTAGGGTCTTCTTTTACTTTTTTAGGGAGTAACTTAAACTTGGCATATAGATTTGTAGTATTATATTTTTGCGTAAAATCTATAAATTCTTGTTTGTATCGTTCTTCAAAAGAAGAGAGTAAATACGATTTTTCACCAGTTTTAAAATCTTTGCCAGCTGCTTGCCAGTAAAGATGGTTTATTGCGTGTTCATAAGGTGTATCTCTATCAATTGTGTCTCTAAAACGAGCATCAATTAAATTAATTAAGTCTGTAGATGCAAATTCTATCAACCTGTATTGAGCGCTTTGAAATCCGCTAGCAGGAGTTAATGTCAATCTAAACTTCAAGTATTGTTCTCTATCCATTCCTTCTCTCATAATCGTAAAAGAGGCCGTAAGCATATCAAAATAACGACTTACTCGCATTAATTTTTCAGAAAAGAAAGGGGCTGTGATATGTTCACATTCTGAGATTTGTTCTATCTCCCAGAGGATCATTTTAAAGAGTAATTCATTCACTTGATGATACATAATAAATATCATCTCATCTGGAAGCTCTGTGCGTTGTATTTGTAGGCTAAGTAATGCGTCTGTTTTAATATAGTCCCAGTACGTAATAGGCTCACTATACAATAGTCCTTCTAGATGCGTGTCTAGATCTTGCCCTATGGCACTGAATTTAGTTTCGAGCTTTTCTAATAAATCTTTGGTGGTTGGTTGCATTATATACTATTAGTCTTCAATTATATTTAAGGAATGTTTGAGTCCTTCATACTCTTTTAATGAGGCTTTTAATGATCCTACGGCAAGTTCTGCTTTGATTAAAATAGGTATTTTATTTTCGTCATCACTTACCCAGACCGTTAAGCTTTCTTTTTCTTTAAAAACGCGACCTGCTTCTACAAAAGGTCTAAACTTTAAACAGGGAACATTTCCAAAAGTAGTTTTTAAGGTTTCCCTACCCAAAAATTTGAGCTTAAATTTATGCACCCCTTTGTCAAAATACATATCTAGAGTTTCTTCGTGCCCTACTTCTATAGTATTCGCATCAATATGATTACGTAAATAGTAAAAAGTAGAAACCATATCTTGAGCATCCTGAGGAAAATCTTTAACCACCGTATTGTCGTGCTTATAATTTGTTATTGTAGCTTTTTGGCTATCGTGATCAAAGTCTATTTTTAAATCTTTAGTATAGCCGCCTTCGTTTATATTTCTGATAAACCGTAACGGTCTGTCGGTGTCTTTTTCTATGTACGACTCATACGTATCTTCTACTTTAAAAAATAACTTAGACATACCTGTTGTTTCACCAAAACCTTTGATATAATAGACCTCTTTTTCATCTAGTATCGTTTCTTCTATATCAAGCGTGGCGTAGCCCGCAGTGACAAAACCGTAATGCATTCTAAACTTAAGGTGCTCGCCGTCCTGATAGGTGCTCTCCTGCGCATTACTATGCAAAGAGAACATCATTGAAAGGAATATTAAGAGTATAGATTTTTTCATTTATATGGGTCTTTGCCCAAGTATTTGCAATAGCTGTACCAAAAGTAAAAACTCAAACGAGTAAATGAAGGTGTTATTCTATTAAATCTGAAATATTAATAAAAATAGTGCTGTGCTAATAATTTACAATGTGCTTTACAAAGAACATTTCTGAAGTAAAAAACAATCAAAAATTAGTCGTGATCCAACCAACTTTTATGATACGAACCATCTGTAAGTTTAAGGCCTTCTTCTGTAACCATTAAAGGCTTAAAAGTATCTACCATAACGGCAAGTTCATCGCTTCCTTTTTTACCAATACTTCTTTCTACGGCTCCTGGGTGGGGACCATGTGGTATTCCCGCTGGATGCAAGCTAATATGACCTTCTTCTATGTCATTACGGCTCATAAAATCACCGTCTACATAATAGAGTACCTCATCACTATCAATATTACTGTGATTGTAAGGTGCTGGAATACTTTCTGGATGATAGTCGTATAATCGCGGGCAAAAAGAGCACACCACAAAGGCGTTTGTCTCAAAGGTTTGATGCACTGGTGGTGGTTGGTGTATTCTACCTGTGATAGGTTCAAAATCGTGAATAGAAAATGCATACGGATAATTATACCCATCATAGCCTACAACATCAAAAGGGTGAGCGGCATAAACCATCTCAATAATTTCGTCCTTTTTCTTTACTTTAAGTAAGAAGTCACCCAACTCTTTATGTGTTTCTAACTCATAAGGGCGGCGTATGTCGCGCTCGCAAAACGGTGAGTGTTCTAATAATTGCCCAAAATGATTGCGGTATCTTTTTGGGGTATAAATAGGGCTGCGAGATTCTACAATAAAAAGACGGTTGTCTTCTGTGTCAAAATCTATCTGGTAAATCATCCCTCTTGGGATCACGATATAATCCCCATATTTAAAATCTAGATTTCCTAACTGTGTGCGCAGTTTTCCTGTGCCTTTATGAACAAAAAGAAGCTCATCTGCGTCTGTGTTTTTATAAAAATAATCTTTAATGGAGTGTCTAGGTGCAGCAAGTATGATGGTACAATCACTGTTAGTAAGCACTGCTTTTCTACTGTCTAGATAATCGTCCTCTGGTTTTACCTGAAAACCCTTTAAACGATAGGATTGTATATTATTTTTTACAGCAATCTTGGGGGCAACACTATACTGCCTTTTAATCTCTTTTACCATCGTAGGACGATGTTCATGATACATATTTGAGTACATACCATCAAAACCAATGGTTCCAAAAAGTTGTTCACTGTATAAAGAACCGTCTGGTTTTCTAAATTGTGTATGGCGTTTGTGAGGTATTTTTCCTAGCGTATGATATAATGGCATAATGTGCGGTCTTGTTCCCTACAAATATCGCAATTTTTGACGAATCAAGTACAATCAAAACTTAAAACCAGCAACAATATGCCATTCTGTGGTGTCGCGCTCTGGCGAGTAGGCATACTTAACTTCTAGAGGGCCTAAGGGGGTTTCTAAGCCGTAACCTAAACCAAAAGCACTATAGTCTATACTGTCTGCCCACCGGTTGTCAATAAAAAGGTCATCGCCTACGTTTGCGATATTCCCAAAAAGAGATATATAATTTTTTTTAGTACACTCCCAGTCTATAGATAGTGTAGTTTTTAAATAGGTGTTACCGCGAAGTGAGAGCGGCTCGTAGCCATAAAAAGGTAGAATATTATTCACCTTTTTATAGCCATAACCTCCTAAGAAAAAATCGAAAGAAGCGGTGTCATTGCCTCCTATTTTAAACCCCCCTTCAGAGTTAACAAAAAAAGAAATGTTGTCTGAAATACTATGTGCGTAACCAAAACGACCTTTAGCGATAGAAAAACTATCAAAATCTTCATCTCCGCCTTCTGATAAGAGATATAGTTTAAATTCTCCTTGAAAAATAAAACCATTTTTTGGAAAATAGGTGTTATCCAGGCTATCAAAAACGATATAACCTAAGGCATTATAATAGCTTGTATTATCAAAAACGGTTCGTAAATTTAGGTTTTCATCTATCCCAATGTTCTTAGAAAGATATTTAAGGTATTTGTGTTCTGCCCCTAATCCTACTAAAAAACTACGTTTAAAAATAGTTTCAAAATAAATGGTGTTTGTAAAGTCAGAGTACTCTATTTCAATTTCGTTTAGGGTGGGTGGTTCTTCTATCATTTCCGAAGCAAGAAAACTAACAGATACATCTTGGTCAAAAAAGTTATACTCAGAAGACAATCCAATACTCCAGTAATAGCCTTTATCAATATAGTAGTTGGCTTTATATCTTATATTGTCACCCACCACAACATCTAGTGAGGCAATATCATTATTAGTAAAAAGTCTTTTTCTGGTCACGTTTGCTAAAAATGAAGTGTTATATAACTCATCATAATGCGCAGAAAGCCGCAATTGGACTCTGTTTTCACTCTCTGTAAGCATAAATATTAGGTTATGAGTGCCATCTTTGTTTTCTGTTAATTTATAGTCTATGTTTTTATAATTACCCGTTGCAGCAAGGTTGTTAATCCCGTGATTAAATTGGGTGTACGTTAATTTTTCTGGGGCCTTAATTTTTAATTTCCCTAAGACGTAAGCCCTTGTATAGAGTGCTGTGCCTTTTATTTCTACATTTTTAATATGGTATGTTTGTTCTGCTTCAAAAATGATCTCTGGACGATTTTTCTTTTGTTGTTTGCTTGCAGCTTCTGTTAATTTATCTAAATGTGTTTTTGCCGCATCATAACCTGCGGCAACTATTTTGCGTCCTTCTGCAAAAGAAACAACAGAGTACTCTTTGATGTCTGGCTGGATATAAATATCTGTTTTGCCGCGCTTATTTGCCATGTTACGCTGGGTCCCAAAATTATTAATCTGCAACATCACTTGTATCGCAGAGTTGATGTCTTTGCCTTCCTTTAAGTCATCTTGTACGTCTATACCAATAATGATATCCATCCCTTTGCCTTCTAGTTCTTCTATAGGATAATTATTAACGATACCACCATCAATTAAAACACGATCATCTATTGTTACAGGGCTAAAGAGTGAGGGCAATGCGCCACTAGCAAGAACAGCCTTAGGTAATTGTCCAGACTCTAATAAAACTGGCGTTCCTGTTTCAAGATCTGTTGCAATACATAAAAAAGGAATGGGTAGTTGGCTAAAATCATTAATATCTCTCACATGTGAAGTTAGTTTTGATAGCAAATTATATACATTTTGTCCTTTAGAAAGACTAGACGGAATTCCTATTTTAAAATGATCAAAAGGCAACGTGAGGGCATATCTATCCGCTTCTTTTTTTTCATAGTGTGTCTTTGCACTGCGTGGGACTTCATCGCGAATAAGTGTTTCAAAATCTACAGCGTTAAAAATAGAATCTAACTGCCTAGCATTATAACCTGAAGCATAAAGAGCACCAATAATTGCGCCCATACTGGTACCGCTTATGTAATCAATCTGGATTCTAGCTTCTTCAATGGCTTTTATTGCGCCTATGTGCGCTAATCCTTTTGCACCACCACCACTTAGCACAAGACCTATTTTTACATCCTGAGTACCTTCTTCTTGTGCGAATAAACACAAGGGAAAAAGTAGTAATATGAAGATGATTTTTTTCAAGAATATAATTAGATTTTTAATACAACAGTAAAATAAGGATTCTATTTTAAATGAACTAAGAAGTTTTAAAATAAGCCTTCACTTTTTCTGCACGACTCGCGCCTATTACTTTTGCTAGTTCATCAAAAGATGCTTCGCCTATGCGTTTGTGGCTTTTAAAATGTCTTAGTAATTCTATCACTGTTTTTTCTCCAATTCCTGGTATGGTTTCTAAGGCAGTATTTAGGGCTTCTTTGCTTCTTAATTGTCTGTGAAAGGTAATCCCAAAACGGTGAGCTTCATTACGCAACTGCTGTATTATTTTTAAAGTTTCAGATTTTTTATCTAAGTATAAGGGGATAGGATCCTCTGGGTAAAACAACTCTTCCAGTCTTTTTGCAATACCGATAATCGCAATTTTACCGCGTAAGCCTAAATCATCAAGTGCTTTTAAAGAAGAAGATAACTGTCCTTTACCGCCATCAATAATAATTAACTGAGGTAGCGGTTGTTTTTCTTCTACCAGTCTTTTGTAACGTCTGTACACCACTTCTTCCATAGAAGCAAAATCGTCTGGACCTTCTACTGTTTTAATATGAAACTTACGATAGTCTTTTTTACTGGGCTTTCCATTTTTAAACACGACACAAGCCGCTACAGGATTTGTTCCTTGTATGTTACTATTGTCAAAACACTCAATATGTTTGGGCTCTGCAGACAGGCGCAAGTCTTTTTTCATTTGCGCCATAATACGTTTTTCATGTCTGTCTGGGTCTACTATTTTAGATTGCTTAAAACGTTCCAGTCTATAATATTTAGCATTACGAGTAGAGAGGTCTAAAATTTTCTTCTTATCACCAACTTTAGGCACGTGTTGCTTTATGCCTTCTGGAACACTTATTTTAAACGGGACATAAATCTCTTTGGTTAAAGAATTAAAACGTTGCCTTAATTCTATTACAGATAATTCTA
>JALZVC010000136.1 GCA_023301205.1 Flavobacteriaceae bacterium | reverse complement strand
TATTATATGGAATTTTAGTGTCGTAGTCAATACTAATAATACGGTCTAATGCAAAAGTGAGAATTTGTTTCCCTACAGAAACACGCCCCACTAAAAACCACCTGTTATTATACTCCTTTAGAATAAAAGGATGAAAAACCAACGTTTGAGGCTTTCTAGCTTTAAATGATTGATAGGTAATACGTAATACAATCTTTTTTAAAATAGCTTGATATAAAGTGTCTAAATGTTCCAGCCCTTTTAAACCTTCGTTCTTGTCTAAATGGATTATCGCAGATTGATGCGTTTTCTCGCTGTACACTTTATCTTCTAGACGCTGAATGATTCCGCCCAGATCAGAAAATAAGGAGAAATCCTTAAACTGTTTTAACATCTCGACGGTTTCAGAAAGTACATTCATATCGTTTTCATTCAATGGAATATCTGTAATCGAAAAGTCTTCGTCTGCATAGCGATAAAACTTTTTATCGTAAACCTCTATTGGTGCATTATACCCCAACTTATCGCTTCGCATCATCTGTAAGTCTAATTGTATAGTTCGTTTACTCACATTGACTTCGCGATTTTCATATTCAATTAATGCATTAGAACAGGCGTCAATTAGATCATTGAGCGCCCACTGCTTATACCTGTTCTGGAGGCATTTGTCAATAGTTTTATATCTTATTAGCGCGTTTTTATTGAGTGCCATATTCATTGCCCGTGTAGACGGGTAATTTTTGTTTTACTTCGGAAATGTAAAGAAATTAAACTAGTACGCAAAATCATTGCGTACTAGTGTATAATATTTGTACCAGATTAAAGAAGTATCCTAGATATTTTGATAAATAGGTGAAACGAAAGTTCTTTTAAATATTAAAAACGATTCAGTAGCTCAGTGGTTAGAGCAACAAAAATACTTTGCGCCTTCAGGCATACAAAGTTCCTATAAATAAGGTTTGTGTGTCGCGGGTTCGATCCCCGCCTGAATCACAAAACTGACACAGAATGTTCCTATACACCTTAAAAATACATTTCGTTAGTTTAAAATAAGACATAAAGCGTTCCTATAAGCTGGTTCGAGTCCAGCGCTCGCAAGAGCATTTGGTTTTTTTTACGCTTCGTCTAAAACAATAGGTACAAGGAGTTCCTATATATCACAAACCCGGAATTTACTCCTCACTTATTAAATTTTTAAAAAAATAAATATGAAAACAATACAACTTTTTAATGCCGTAGTAGCCAAAGACGTTGCTACCTCAACAAAACCTTATGTTTCTGAAGACGGTTTTATCATTGAGCCGAATGCTTTATGGGCTAAAGACAATATTATAGCTTTCTATAAAAAGGAAGCACTTGATGGCGCGGCCCTTAATAAAACATTTCATAAATCATGGAATAAAATTAAGACAAGCTCACGATTAGAATTGTTTAAAAAGCAAATCTTACACTACATTTCTACCTACGGAAGCAATTTTCAGGACGACGTGTATATCCCAGATGAGGTGCTTGAGATCCCCGAAACTAAATTGACCTACAAAGTAATCAAAGGCTACCCTTCAGAAGTTTTACAGGAAAAATGTTTGGAATTATTGCGATCTGGTCTTGCTTTAAAGGAAGAAACAATAGACACGATTCTTTCTGCATTAGTAGATGAGTTGGAGTATACATTTACGGGCGACGAAAACATAAAAAACAAAGAAGCGATTATTAAAATAGCAGATTTGTACAACGTATTCCCTACAGATGTAATGGCGTTTTTTAGATATATTATTTACAAAGCGACAGGAACCACGTTACTTATTAAAAACGATGAGTTGATCGCTTTAATAAAGGCGAGTTCTTACAATCCAGCGGTTCAGTTTAAGATGTTTGGTTTAGAAAAGTTAGCCGAAATTTTTAACCGTTTCAAACCTTTGTTTTTAGCATTTAAAGACAAAGCGCCAAAGACGATTAATAAGATTAGCAAATTGTCTAAAAAGTATCACAAGCCAATGGTGACGAATACTTTAAACGAAGCCACAAATACCTTGTTGACCGCAAAGGACATCCACTGGTTAGATAACGCAACACCGTTTGCATTATTTAAAGCAATCGCGGCCTGTTACAATCGTAAAAACGGTCAAGATGCCTTTTTATACCGTGTGCGTAATGGTACGTCTTGGGTAAAAGAAGGCGAGCTTTCGGTCGCTTTAAACAAGAAGAATTACAAGTTCTTATTAAAGTACTTAAAACAACGTTTTGACCTGTCTGGCAAAAGTATTTATATCCCAGAAAACATCAAGTACGCATTGCCTACTTCAGAAAAAATGTTTGTGGGTAATGTACCAGCCGGAACTCGATTTTATGGTAAAAAATTAGCAGTGGGTGTGTATTGGGAGAATGCTTGGGGTGCAAGCGATTTAGATTTGTCAGGTTTAAACATTGGCGGAAAAGTAGGCTGGAATGCAGCCTATAATCAAAACGATGGCAACTTGATGTACTCTGGAGATATCACTTCGGCGCCAAAGGGTGCAGTAGAATATTTGTACGCTAACAAAGGTTTAGAAACCCCAACGCTTGTTCTGAATAACGTGTACCAAGGCGAGCACGATTGTGGTTATAAAATAATTATTGGTCAAGGTGATCACATTTCCGAAGCCTTTATGATGAACCCAAATAAGGTGTTTGCAACCATAAAAACGAACGCTGTTCAAAAACAAGGCGTTGTAGGTATGTTGCTCCCTAAAAAGGACAAGCAATGTTTTGTAGTGCTCAATTTTGGTGCGGGTCATACGCGTGTTTCGGGTACTTCGGAAATATCAAAACTTGCAACGAAGGCTCTATATCAACAATGGAACAAGCCGTTGTCCTTAAACAAAATGGCGAAACTTTTAGGGGCGACCTTAGTGAATGATCAAGCAAAAGCCGACTTTGATTTTGCCTTAGACGGTTTAGAAAAAGACACTTTTTTAAAGTTGTTTAAATAGCTTTTGTCTGGTTGAGCGCAGTCGAAACCTACATTGTTCATACTAATAGTTCTCGACTGCGCTCGAACAGACAAAGGACTTAAGTTTAGAATTTTATAATAAATTACACCTACGCAAAATGATTGCGTAGTAGTGTATAATATTTGCGTCAGGTATCAAAAAGGAATCAACGCTAATTGATTTCAAGTAGCGCTCCGCTGGATAAAGAAGCCGGTGGAGCTTAAATAAAAAGAAAGACAAGATTATGAAAAATAGAACAGAAATTACAGGACACACATTGATCGAATTAGGTTTCAGATCTGGAAAATGGATGCAAGATGCTTTAGCGCATATTAATGAAAACGAATTAGGCGAGGCCGAAATGTTACAATATTTAGAGCAGTTTAAGTCACCTGACCCAATCGCTTTATTAGAAGATGCAGCGCCATTTAAAGTAAACATTAGAGCCGAAAATGAGCTTGAAGAAATAAACGTGGCTAAGGTTACGGAATCAATGGACGTGTTGATGAAAACACCCACATTAGTAAACGGTGCGATTATGCCAGATGCTTGCCCAACAGGTCCTGCGGGAACAATCCCTGTGGGCGGAATTGCAGTCGCAAAAAACGCGATCCATCCAGGAATGCACAGTGCAGATATTTGCTGTTCTGTAATGTTAACAGATTTTGGTAAAGCAGACCCAAAGGCGGTGTTAAATGCCGCACATAGTATTACGCATTTTGGCCCAGGCGGTAGAGATAGAAACACGCAGTTTAGATTTCCGATGGATTTGTTAGCGGAAATTGAAGCCAACTTTTTCTTGAACGACCAGAAATGTATCTCATCTGCGCGTTCCCATTTAGGAACGCAAGGCGATGGAAACCACTTTTTATTTGTGGGGACTTCAAAGAAAACTGGAAACACGATGATGGTAACGCATCACGGTAGTAGAGGTTTTGGAGCCAACTTATACACTAAAGGGATGAAAGTGGCAGAACGTTACAGAAAAGAATTATCGCCTGCTACAATGAAGCAAAACGCGTGGATTCCTTTTGAGACAGAAGAAGGTGCATCTTACTGGGAAGCTTTGCAAATTATTAGAAAATGGACCAAGTTAAACCACGAAGTATTGCATGATGCAACGCTTGAAAAGTTGGGCGTGACAAAAGAAGATAGATACTGGAACGAGCATAACTTTGTGTTTAAAGATGGAGATTTGTTTTACCATGCAAAAGGAGCAACGCCATTAGACCCCAAGTTTATGCCAGACATTACTGGGCCACGTTTAATACCTTTAAATATGTCTGAGCCAGTATTAATTGTTGAAGGAGCAACCACGGCAAACAATTTAGGTTTTGCGCCACACGGTGCCGGTAGAAATATGAGCAGAACCCAACATAGAAAAAGTAAAAGGGGAACGACGCAAGATATCTTTAACGAAGAAACTAAAGGATTAGACGTTCGTTTTTACTCTGAAGAAATTGATATCACAGAGTTGCCTAGCGCCTATAAAAACGCCGCAGCTGTAAGAACCCAAATGGATGAATACGGTTTAGGAACCGTCATTGATGAGGTGATGCCTTATGGCTGTATTATGGCAGGAAACTTTCAAAAAAATGCGCCGTGGAGAGTTAAGCGGGAGAAAAGAAGGCTTGCTAATTTGAATAGTAGGAAGTAGAGTTGAATTGAGAAAGCCCTTGCAGAGATGTGAGGGCTTTGTTATTTGAAAAACTGGTTTATAACAAAATGATTAAATTTCCAAATACGCTGTATAATCCTCGGGGTTTGATTG
>JALZVC010000135.1 GCA_023301205.1 Flavobacteriaceae bacterium | reverse complement strand
ACCGCCATTTCTAGCTTGGGAGAGTTTGGTCTTATTGATCACCTCACTAAGCATTTTACCATAGAACAGCCATCAACCTTATTAGGAATAGGTGATGACGCTGCACTTCTTGATTTTAACACAAAAAAACAAGTGGTATTGACTACAGATCTATTGGTAGAGGGCGTGCATTTTGATTTAAGCTACGTGCCCTTAAAGCATTTAGGTTACAAAGCCGTAATGGTCAATTTAAGTGATGTATATGCGATGAATGCAAGTGCTTCTCAAATTACCGTGAGTCTTGCAGTTTCTAATCGCTTTCCGGTTGAAGCGTTAGAAGAATTATATGCAGGTATCCAAGCGGCTGCAAAGTCTTACAAAGTAGATGTAGTAGGAGGTGATACTACTTCATCAACTTCTGGGCTTGTAATTAGTATTACAGCACTCGGTCAAGTGGCTGCAGAAAAAGTGACCCGAAGAGACACCGCACAAGAAGGTGATTTACTAGTAGTTTCGGGAGATCTAGGCGCGGCCTATCTTGGATTACAAGTATTAGAACGCGAGAAGCAAGTCTTTAAAGTAAATCCTAATGCACAACCAGATTTAGAGAAATATACCTATCTGGTAGAACGTCAATTAAAGCCAGAAGCGCGAAAAGACATTACCGCTTTGTTAGAAGACTTAGATGTTTTGCCTACGAGTATGATTGATATTAGCGATGGACTTTCATCAGAGGTTTTGCATATATGCAAACAGTCTAAAGTAGGGTGTAATTTGTATGAAGATAAAATACCAGTAGATCCTCAAGTAATTAGTACCTGTGAGGAGTTTAATATGGATAGCACTACTATTGCATTAAGTGGTGGTGAAGACTATGAACTATTGTTTACAATTAAACAAGAAGACTTTTTAAAGGTAAAAGCAAATCCGCATCTTTCTGTAATAGGACATATTACTAAAGAAAGTGAAGGAATACATTTAATTACAAGAGCAAATACAAAAATACCTTTAATTGCTAGAGGTTGGAATGCCTTAAACGAGGATGAATAATATTATTTTGAGGATAGGGAAGCACGTAGATTTTCATTATTCTGTCTCCAGTATGAATCTAACACGACAATCTCACCATAACCATCTTTTGTAAATTGTTTTTTACAACAAGTACATTTATATTCTTTAATCTTTGCAAAAGGTAGGTTGGTTTTTACTAAGGAATGACCAAATAGCTTACAGTTTAATTCTTTCATACTGCTGGTTTAACGTAGTTATGTTTTTTTCTTACAAAAGCACTTACGCATTCATTTACAATACGTTCTTTCTCTGTTAGTTGCTTAAGTTGCCCATCTATACCATCCGTTACTTCGCGACCACATTTACAGCATTTGTACTCTTTTAAGTAGGGTGTAATTGTTTTGGTGATCATATAATCGTGACCTAATGCACACATTAATGAAGAAAACCGAACGCGGGTTTTATTGGGGGTTATTTCCATGGTAATTTGTATGGTTGGTGTAAATTTAGATAAAAAATTAAATTACAACGATAAAATGTCAAATTAATCGATGTAATACGTAAATTTTTAACATTTCAGTTTTGTTCTCTATCCAGCTCATATGACCAGCATCAATAGAAATAAGCGGTGTGTTTGTAACTTCGGAAATGTGCTGAACGTCACTAAAAGGCACTATTTGATCCTCTATTCCTGCAATAATAAGTTTCTTTTTGCTGAAATTTTTTAACACCGAAGTGCGATCTTTTCGATCGCGCATACCAAGATGCGCAGCTGCAACGCCTTGAGCACTAAGTGTAAGTGCCTCTTCTTTTAGTTTTAGTATTTCCGAAGGAAATTGCTCACGCGCCTTTGCCGTAAATAAATTAGAAATGGCATTGCTTATATAGGCATCTTTATTCCGCCCTAAAATAGTTGCAGCGCGGTTTCGGTTTTCTTTTCGTTCTTCACTATCTGCTGTAGTGGTGGAGTGTAATAAAATTAGGGCATCTGTCATTTCTGGAAAATTTTCGGCGAAAGCCAGCGCCACATAACCACCCATAGAATGCCCTATAATTGAAGCAGCGGTAATATTCTCACGCGTTAAAATTTCAGCAACAACACATGCCATAAGCTCCATACTATGAATCTCGCTAATGTTACCGCTTTGCCCAAAACCAGGTAAATCTATGGCAATAACCTGGTGCGTGTGCTTAAAATGAGCAATGGTGTTCTGCCACATCGTGCTGCTTTCCAGAAGCCCGTGAAGTAGTAGAAGCGGTTTTCCTGCGCCGGTGACCGTGTAAAATATAGAAGTGTTTTTAAAGTCGTGAATCATTTAGTTATCTTGTCGTTTTTAATGTAAAGATATTGTATGAATTTTAATAAGCAGACGGTTGTTATTGCATTTGCCTTGTTTTCGTTGTTTTTTGGGGCGGGTAATCTTATTTTACCCCCTTTTTTAGGCTATAATGCGGGGAGTAGTTGGCCTTTGGTTTCTATTGGTTTTGCTATTTCGGCAGTGATAATTCCTATTATGGCTATTTATGGTCACGCGAGATTGCAAGGTACTTTAATGGATTTTGCTAAAAAGGTATCGCCTGGTTTTGCCTTAATCTATGCCTTGATTATTTATGTCATATCTATTAGTTTACCGTCTCCCAGAACCGCTTCTGTGACTTATGAGATGGCGATTGAACCTTATTTTGAGATATCATCGCTCGCATTAAGCAGTATTTATTTTGCATTGGTTTTGGTCTTTGTCTTAAACAGAACCCGCATTTTGAGTATTATCGGTAAGTTTTTGACACCATTGATAATACTCATTTTATTAATCATTATTAGTATTGGTCTTTTTGCAGATGTAACGCCTATGAAGGACACCATCTTTAAAAGCACCTTTACAGACGGAATCCTAGAGGGCTATCAAACCTTTGATGCCATTGGTGGAGTAGTAGTGGGAGGTGTGATTGTGGTTTCTTTAGCCTTGCAAGGAACACTAAATTATGCCGAAAAGAAAGAAATGATTGCAAAGGCAGGGCTTATTGCAGGACTAGGGTTGGTTATTATCTATGGCGGACTCATCGCCTTGGGGGCTAACTACAACACGACTATAGTAACAGAAGATAGAGTACAACTTTTAACAGATTTAAGTCAAGGAACACTGGGTAATGTAGGGACTTCATTTTTAGGAGTGCTCGTTGCTTTGGCTTGTTTTACTACTGCGGTAGGGATTGTAACAGGTACGGCAGATTTTGCAAAAAAGATAGCGGGAAATTCTCAATTGGCGTATATCATCACTGCTGTTGTGGGTTGTATTATAGGAGTAGCCGTTGGGCAGTTTGACGTGCACTATATTATAGACGTTGCCTTACCAGCGTTGATGTTTATTTATCCTATTACTATTGCACTCATCATACTCAATGTATTACCACAAAAATTAGCGTCGCCTTTGGTTTTTAGATGGGTGGTAATCGCCACATTCTTATTTAGTATTCCAGATTTTTTGCAATTTTTTACCACTTCAGAAACGTTAGACACCATTAAAACTTACATTCCATTAGCCGGTTTGAGTATGGGTTGGGTATTGCCTGCGATTTTGGGGTTTGTTGTGGGGAATTTAATAAAAAGCCGTCACCCTGAGCCTGTCGAAGGACAATAATAAGGGCAATGGTTTATGAAAGTAGTGT
>JALZVC010000134.1 GCA_023301205.1 Flavobacteriaceae bacterium | reverse complement strand
GAAATAGGTGAAATTACAGATCGCTTTTTTATTGTGTTTCAGTCAGAAGAGTCAGTTTACAATAAAACTGCTGAAGAATCTGGACTTAATTTAGCTAAAGAAACTGTAGATGTTTTTCAAGATAATAGACTAGCTGTGATGGAGATTTTAAATCCTGAACGCTTTGATATTAAAGAAGCTTCTGTTTTTGATATGACGGGTAAAGTTGTTCATAATGAATCAAATATTGGAGAGCAAACTAGATATAGTTTTCCTACCGCTACATTAAGTGATGGTGTATATATTGTGATGTTGACAACACAGGAGAACCTCGTACTTGATTATAAAGTGACTATATTTAATAAGAGATAAATTTATATGTCTTTAGAAGGTATTGAAGAATACATGCTTCCATGTTTTTCTAAAAAATATTTAGATATGAATTGTCTAGGCTGTGGCGCTCAACGAGCTACGGCCTTTTTTATGCGCGGTGATTTTATTGCCGCCTTTAAAATGTATCCAGCAATTTACTCACTCATACTCTTTGTTTTATTTTTAATTTTCAACAGTTTCTACAAGATAAAATATGCTGAATCCTTCAAAGTAATTTTAGTCGTCACTAATATTTTACTAATTCTGATTAATTATTTACTTAAAAACTTTATCTTAACCTAACTAATTTAATAAACCTTACAAGATGATACAAAAGAATACAACACTTATTTATATCTTAGCAATCGCAGCTTTTGCTTGCTGTTGTTGGTTTGGTGGAATTGGAATAATTCCGGCTGGTATAGCATATATGATGGCTACAAAAACGCAGGAAGATGCAATGATTAATCCAATTAATTATCTTAAACCAGAATCTTTTGGCACCGCGAAAACAATTGCGTTAGTTTCTTTGATTATTAATGCCTTGTACCTAGTATGGACTATCTATCAAATATCAACTATTGGTTGGGACGAATTGATGGAGCAATCTAGAACGACATTAGAACAAATGGGTGTGGAATAATAAATTACATATAAAAAAAGCGACTCTATTTGAGTCGCTTTTTTTATGTTTTAATAGATTCAATACTAGTATTTTTATTCAAATTCTTTGAGAGTTTTTATGATTATGGCTATACACTCTCTTAATTGTTCTTCATTCATTACTAAAGGTGGCGCAAATCTAATAATATTGCCATGTGTAGGTTTAGCAAGTAAGCCATTATCACGCAAACCTAAGCATATGTTCCAGGCAGTATCACTATCTTCATCATCATTAATCACTATCGCATTTAATAACCCCCTACCCCTTACTTGTGTAGTTATCGTGCTTTCTTCAATAAAAGAATTAATCTCTTTTCTAAATATTTGACCTAGTCGATCTGCATTTTCTGCAAGCGATTCTTCTTTTACAACCTCTAGCGCCGCAATAGCAACTGCAGCTCCTACAGGATTACCACCAAACGTTGATCCGTGCGTACCAGGCCTTATAACTTTCATAATATCATCATTCGCCAATACTGCAGAAACTGGATAAGCACCTCCACTTAAGGCTTTACCTAATATTAAAACATCTGGCTTAACATCTGGAGTACCGCTACAATCTTTTTTTGTACAACTACAATTACCACAAGTGGCTAAAAGTCTACCCGTACGTGCGATACCTGTCTGTACCTCGTCTGCTATAAATAGTACATTATGTTTTTCGCATAAAGCTTTTGCTTTAATTAAATAATCATCTGAAGGCACATAAACTCCAGCCTCCCCTTGTATTGGTTCAACCAAGAAACCTGCTATATTAGTTGATGACTCAAATACCTGTTCTAACGCATCAATATCGTCGTACTCCACTTTAATAAACCCATCTGTATATGGCCCAAAGTTTTTACGAGCTACAGGGTCATTAGAAAAGGAAATAATAGTTGTTGTCCTTCCGTGAAAGTTATTTTTACAAACTACTATTTGTGCTTCATTTTCTGCAATACCTTTTACCTCATACGCCCATTTTCTACAAAGTTTTAACGCCGTCTCTACCGCTTCAGCACCAGTATTCATTGGCAGTAACTTGTCAAAGTTAAAATAATCTGCTGCGTAAGCTTCATACTTTCCTAAAATATCATTATGAAACGCTCTAGAAGTTAAGGTTAGTGTTTGCGCCTGTTTATGCATTGCATCAACAATTTTAGGATGGCAGTGTCCTTGATTTACTGCAGAATACGCAGATAGAAAGTCATAGTATTTTTTGCCCTCAACATCCCATACATAAACTCCTTCGCCTCTATTTAAAACCACTGGTAGTGGATGATAATTATGTGCTCCATACTTATCTTCTAGTGCTATGGCTTCATTAGATGTTATTAATTTGGTAACTGACATTGTCTTATTTTTATTTGTAAACTTAAGCTATTCCTTCTTTGGGAGAGAAATCATCCTATGTGCAAAGATTACAAAACTAAATTAAAAAGTCTTTAAACTTCAACATATTAAAGATCTTTTTAAAGGAATTCTATATGTTAAAAACGGGCAAAATTTCCGCTTCATTAGAGCCATACAAAAACAAGTGCAATATATTAAATATCCAAACTTAATCGTTAATGATATAGCAATAACGCTGAATATGTAATACACTTAACTTATAAATTTTAAAGAGTAACGCTAGAAAATTACATATTAGAATAATTGATAAGTTTACGTCAAAATACAACAACTAGTATTTTTGTAATTGTGACCGCTAAAAAGCGTCACCACTAATAGGTGACGTTTTTTTTTATGTTATTTTTGCTGAAATGGGAAGAAGAAAAACCAATAGAATTATTTTAGAAGACCTGCTAGTAATTGATGCTGGTGCAAAAGGAAAATCTGTAGCAAAAGCACCAGACGGAAGGGTTGTTTTTATTAACAATGCCGTACCTGGTGATGTGGCCACTATACAAACCACCAAGAAAAGGAAAGCATATTTTGAAGGAACAGCTATTTCTTTTTCGGAGGTATCCGACAAACGAGTTGAACCTAAGTGTGAACATTTTGGAACCTGTGGAGGATGCAAATGGCAAAATATGGGCTACGAACATCAACTCTTCTATAAGCAGAAAGAAGTAGAAAATAATCTAATACGCTTAGGTAAGATAGAGCTCCCAGAAATTACACCGATAAAGGCTGCAGAAAATCAGTATTATTATCGCAACAAAATGGAATTCTCATTTAGCGCTAATAAGTGGCTCACGCTAGACCAAATAAGAAGCGAGGAAATCGTCGAAAATAAAAATGCCCTTGGCTTTCATATTCCAGGGATGTGGGATAAAATTTTAGATCTTAACACCTGTCATCTACAACGTGATCCTAGTAACGCGATTCGTGATTTTGTAAAGCAAAAAGCACAAGAATTAGCAATCCCATTTTATAACGTTCGCAATCAAACGGGAGTACTAAGAACCTTGATGATCCGTACATCCAGTACTGGAGCGGTAATGGTGCTCTTACAACTTTTTGAAGATACAAAAGAACGTGTTAGCCTATTAGATGCTATACAAAATGAATTTTCTGAAATAACATCATTACTTTATGTAATTAACAACAAAGGTAATGACACCATTTACGATCAAGATATCCTTTTACATGCGGGTAACGATCATATTATGGAAGAAATGGAAGGACTCACGTTTAAAATAAATGCCAAATCATTTTACCAGACAAATAGCGAGCAAGCCCATGAATTATATAAAATAACAAGAGATTTTGCAGGACTTACCGGTGACGAGTTAGTTTATGACTTATACACTGGAACCGGTACTATCGCTTTGTTTGTAGCTAAAAACGCCAAAAAAGTTGTCGGTGTAGAGGCTGTTCCAGACGCAATAATTGCGGCTAAAGAAAACGCAGAACGCAATGGCATCACTAACGCAGAATTTTATGTGGGTGATATGAAAAAAGTTTTTACAGAAGATTTTGTAAAGGCAAACGGAAAGGCAGATGTAGTAATTACAGACCCGCCTAGAGATGGTATGCACGCAGATGTAGTCCAACAATTAATACATCTTAATGCAGCCAAAATTGTATACGTAAGTTGCAACAGTGCAACACAAGCACGTGATTTAGCGTTATTAAATGACAACTATAAAGTAACCAAGATCCAGTCTGTAGATATGTTTCCGCAAACGTACCACGTAGAGAACGTTGTACTTTTAGAAAGACGATAAATGAATTTGTTAAAATTTTGGCCACAAATACTACTCGCAATTACACTCCTGTTTACAGGATGTACCCGTGATGATATTTGCGATCCTAATGTGCCCACTACCCCACTATTAATTATAACTTTTAAAGATTTTTTAAATCGTGACGAGCCCAAACAAGTAGTTGGCTTATCTGTTATAGGCGATTATTCGCCAGCAGTTAATATTATTTCTGAGGTAACTACAGATTCTATAGCAATACCTCTTAGAACCGCCGTAGATAATACGCAATATCAATTAATACAAGCAGCTACAGCTACAACAACAGAAATTACAGACGTGTACTTGACTACTTATTTGAGAGAAAATATTTATATAAACAGAGCATGCAGTTTTAAAACTATTTTTAATGAATTAGCTTTCAGCGAAAATGTGACAGATTCAGACAACGATAGTGCATCGTGGATTCTTGATATCAGCATAAACCAAACTACAGTAGAAAATGAAAATCAAAGTCATATTACTATCTTTCATTAGTATTGTTTGCGCTTCATTTTCTATAATGGGGCAAGAAACAGAACCTGTATTAGATACCCTTAAAATTAAACACGGCCTTCGGTTAGGCATAGACCTGTCGAAACCAATTAGAACTCTGGTTGATAATAAATATAGTGGCTTTCAACTTGTCGCAGATTACAGATACACTAAAAATACTTATTTGGCTGCAGAATTTGGAAACGAAAGGAGGAGTTTTTTTGAAGAAAACTTAAACGTAATAACACGAGGTAGCTATGCTAAAATAGGTGTCAATATTAATACGCATAAAAACTGGTTAGGTTTAAATAATAGCATTTATGCCGGTATAAGGTACGGTTTTGCTTCTTTTAGCCAAGAGCTTCTCGCCTTTCGCGTATTTATAACGGACCAAACTTTTCCTGGAAATACGGTTATTGCAAATCAAAAATTTAATGGATTAACTGCACACTGGGCCGAGTTACAACTGGGCATAAAAACAGAGATTGCAAAAAATTTATATATCGATATTCATGCAGAATTAAAAGGAAAAGTAGCAGACGAAAGTCCAGATAATTTTGGCAATATCTACATTCCTGGTTTTAATCAAGTAAATGATTTTAGTGATTTTGGCGCAGGTTTTGGATACGCTATTTCTTATTTAATTCCTTTATTTGAAAAATAATCTAGAGGTAATTTAAAATCATAAAAAAGTGTGCGGTGCTACCTGCTAGCACAAATAGATGCCATATCACGTGATTGTATTTTAATTTTTCCCAAACGTAAAATACGATTCCTCCCATATAAAATGCACCTCCAACTACTATTAGGTAAATACCTCCCTGTGGCATTACTCTTGTTAATTCAGGAAAATCAAATACAATAAGCCACCCCATACCTAAATACAGCAACAACGACACTATTTCAAAACGTCCTGTAAAAAACAGCTTTAATAGTAGTCCTAGACCTGCACATCCCCAAACGGCATATAATAGAGGCCATCCTAAAGAATGTGTTAGATTTAATAATAAAACGGGGGTATAGGTGCCGGCAATTAGAAAATAGATACTAATGTGATCTAAAACACGAAGTTTAAATTTTATTCGACCATCTGTAATTCCATGATATAACGACGATACGAGATATAATGTAATTAAACTTGCTCCATAAATTGTTAGTGAAATAACAGCAGTCGTTGTATATCCATCATATTTCCGAAGTAATACAACAAGACCTATTATGCTCGCTAAAAATCCTGCACCGTGAGTAATTACATTCCATAATTCCTCATTTTTTGATTGTACTCTCAAAAGTTAATAATTATTCTTGCTCGCCTTTTTGCTACCTTCGTAAATATCGTAACGTACAAATTTACTCTCTAACTGCCCGTTAAACAATTTAATCTTCTTGGAAGGCCTTAGACCTACACTCTTAAGCGCTTCTAGATTAGAAGTAATCATCCAGGCCTGTGTATCTGGAAATCCACGCTTTAAGGTGTTCCCTATTTGCCCATAAAAATACTCTATATTATCAATACTTAAACGCTCGTCATATGGCGGATTAAACATAACATACAATGCACGTTCGCTCTCTTTTTTAGTCTCAAAAAAATCTGCCTGCTCAAAGGTTATAAATTCATCTAAGTTCGCATTTTTCACATTTTGTTTAGCTTTACTAAGCGCTGTATAATCTGTATCTGATGCGTATATATTAAAATGATAGTCTTTTATTTTTTTAAGCGCTGCATTCTCTATCAATTCATAAAGCTCGACATCAAAATCTAGCCAAGTTTCAAAACCAAATTCATCTTTGTTTAAATTAGGCGGTATATTACAAGCAATCATTGCGGCTTCTGCCACAATGGTACCACTACCACACATAGGGTCCATAAAATCACACTGACCGTTCCAGCCAGAAAGCATAATCATACCTGCTGCAAGCACCTCATTAATTGGAGCAAAAGTAGCTTCTGTTTTATACCCACGTTTATGTAGGGATTGACCTGAGCTATCTATACTAACAGTGCAAATATTACGATCTATATGTATGTTGATTCTAAGTGTAGGATGGTCAAGATCTACATCTGGGCGTACGCCTTCTTTTTCTCTAAACCGATCTACTATAGCATCTTTAGTTTTTAAAGCAATGTACTGAGAATGCGTAAATTGTTTAGAGTGCACAGTGGCATCTACGGCAAGGCTACCCTTAGATTCCATATATTTTTCCCAAGGTATGGCTTTTACTTTATTGTATATATCATCTTCTGTAAATACATTAAAACCAGTAATAGGTTTTAATATTTTTATTGCGGTTCTACAACATAGGTTTGCTTTATACATAAAGCCAGTGTCTCCTTCAAAAGAAACCATTCGCACTCCTATCTCTACATTAGAGGCTCCAAGTTTTCTTAATTCTTGCGCCAATACCTCTTCAAGACCAAACAAGGTCTTTGCTACCATTTTAAAGTTTTTTTCCATATTTATTTCCCGCGTGTGTGGGTAACTATATATTATCTAAAGTCAAATTAGTAAAAAAAGTATCGCAAAAGCCTCGATGACTATAATCCAGCACAAAAATACAGTATTTTTGCACCTACATTAGAGAAGCATGGAAAAAGAAAAAGATAATTGGTACAGCTCATGGTTTAACACACCGTTCTATCATATTTTATACAGTGAACGTAATTACGATGAGGCGGGATTATTTATGACTAAACTCACTGATCATCTCGATTTAAACAAAGACGCAACCATACTAGATTTAGCTTGCGGTAAAGGTAGACACTCGGTTTTTCTTGGAACTTTAGGATACCAGGTTACAGGCGTAGATTTATCTCCCGCTAGTATTGCTGAAGCAAAAAAACAAGAAAGCAAGAATGTTACATTTAAGGTACACGACATGTGTTTACCCTTAGATGAAAAGTTTGACGCAGTTTTTAATTTGTTTACAAGCTTTGGTTATTTTGATAAAGAAGAAGATAACCTTAGAACAATACAAGCCATTGTAAAAGAACTAAAACCTGGCGGCTATGGTGTAATCGATTTTTTAAATGTTACTTATGTGCAAAATAACTTAGTCCCTGAAGAGATTAAAGTAGTGGACGGGATTACCTTTAATATCAACCGTGAAATCAAGGATGGTTTTATATTAAAGCATATTAAATTTACGGTAGATGGAGTTCCATATACTTTTTCTGAAAAAGTTAGGGCATTAACAGTATCTCATTTTCAATCTTACTTTGAGGCTTGTAATATAGAATTAGTGAAAATTTTTGGCGATTATTCGTTGTCTGAGTTTAGTAAAGAGAAATCTAAACGACTAATACTTATATTTAAATGAAAATGTACACCTATTTATTTTTATCGGTATTAATTGGTTTTTTAATAGCCTTACTATTTAAAAACAAGTCTATCAAGTATATGCCTCTATACCTTGCTTTTAGTGGTGCATTTTTACTATCTATTACTGTTTTTGAATTGTTGCCAGAAGTTTTTATGGCACAGAATAAAGATGTAGGGCTTTACATTATGGCTGGCTTGCTATTACAAATATGCTTAGAGTTTTTCTCAAAAGGAGCAGAACACGGACACGTACACATACACGCTTTAAAAGATACGTTTCCAGTATTACTATTTATTAGTCTCTCTATACACGCATTAATAGAAGGTATACCAGTGGTCGAAGAAAACAATATGATGCTTGCCATTATTATCCATAAAATTCCGGTAGCTATCATTTTATCTGTTTTTTTCTTACAAGCAAAATATAGTAAACTAATTACCATCTCTTTTATGCTTTTGTTTGCATTAATGACACCATTGGGTTCGTATTTAATGCACCACGTTAACTTTTTACATACATATAGTACAGAAATATTTGCTATAACTATAGGTATGTTTTTACACGTGTCTACCACGATCCTTTTTGAAAGCAGCAAGGATCACACTTTCAACTTATCTAAGTTTATTACTATTCTGGTGGCTATCATTATTGCTTTTACACTTTAACTTTTCTGTTTTATTAAAAGTTAAATGACGTTTATTAATACAAAATATTTGTATTAATAAACTAACGCTTTTCACTAAGTACCTAAATTACAAGGTGAGTTAAAGACCTTCTTCGTAACGCATGTACATAGAATATGCTAGAAATAAATCCTTAAAACACACTTCAGAGCTACTGTCAAATGACGTTACTTTAAAACAACTCTTAGCTAGAAGTAGATATTTACCCTACAAAGATCCTTCTAACTGGATGGACAGAATGCAAATGCCAGAGAAGCAAGATCTTTTTCATTGAATACCCAGATATTAAGGTTGCATTTAATCTAGTACAGGGTTTAAGAAATATTTTCAACAACAAAAAATCAAAAGAAATAGCCTACACAAAATTAGCATATTGGTATAACGTTGTAGAAAAAAACAGGCTTTAAAGCATTTAATTCAATAGCAAATACAATACATCTTAATTATAGATCCATATTAAACTATTTTGATAACCGAAGCACAAATGCTTCTGCAGAATCCTTCAAAGCAAAAATCAAA
>JALZVC010000133.1 GCA_023301205.1 Flavobacteriaceae bacterium | reverse complement strand
CAAAATGTCTTGTGAATTAACTTAACCACAAGACGTTTTGTCTTAAAACAGAAATGGCGTACTATTTGAAATACAGCATTCACAATAAACAAACAGAATATTTCAGTAATACGTATTAAAAGTCCTTCTGAAATTTTAAAGAATTAATAAATGTTATGAATTTTAATAATTATACCATAAAAAGTCAGGAGAGTATACAACGAGCGCAACAAATCGCTCAAGAGTATGGACAACAGCAAATAGAAAACGAACATATATTAAAAGCCATATTTGAAATAGATGAGAGCGTAACGCCTTTTCTTTTAAAAAAGCTGAACGTTAATCTAATCTTACTTCAACAAATATTAGCAAAGCAAATTGATTCTTTCCCTAAAGTGTATGGTGGTGACTTAATGCTATCAACAGAAGCTGCAAAAGCAGTTAATGAGGCTAGTATTATTGCAAAAAAGATGAATGATGAGTTTGTAACATTAGAACATCTATTACTCGCCATTTTTGATTCTAAAAGCAGTATTGCACAAACGCTAAAAGATCAAGGTGTCACAAAAAAAGGATTAAAAGCAGCGATAGATGAATTACGTCAAGGAGATCGAGTAACCTCTCAAAGTGCAGAAGAAACATACAACTCATTAAACAAATATGCTAAGAATTTAAATCAATTAGCAAGAGACGGGAAACTTGACCCTGTAATAGGTCGTGATGAAGAGATTAGAAGAATTCTACAAATTTTAACACGACGTACCAAGAACAACCCAATGTTAGTTGGTGAGCCAGGAACAGGTAAAACCGCAATCGCAGAAGGTTTAGCACACAGGATTGTAGATGGTGATGTCCCAGAAAATTTAAAATCTAAAGAAGTATACTCATTAGATATGGGTGCTTTAATTGCTGGTGCTAAATTTAAGGGTGAATTTGAAGAACGCCTTAAAGCTGTAATTAAAGAAGTAACATCAAGTGATGGTACTATTGTGCTCTTTATTGATGAAATACACACTTTAGTTGGCGCTGGCGGTGGTCAAGGAGCAATGGATGCAGCAAACATTTTGAAGCCAGCATTAGCTCGTGGAGAGTTAAGAGCTATAGGTGCTACTACCCTTGATGAATATCAAAAATATTTTGAAAAGGATAAAGCATTAGAAAGAAGATTTCAGCGTGTCTTAGTAGACGAACCCGACACAGAAAGTGCCATATCTATCTTAAGAGGTATTAAAGAAAAATACGAGACACACCACAAAGTACGTATTAAAGACGATGCCATCATTGCAGCTGTAGAGCTATCACAACGCTATATTACTAATCGATTTTTGCCAGACAAGGCCATTGATCTTATGGATGAGGCTGCTAGTAAAATGCGTATGGAGATTAATAGCAAACCAGAAGAACTTGATGTACTGGATAGAAAAGTGATGCAACTAGAAATAGAGATTGCAGCTATTAAAAGAGAAAAAGACGAAACTAAACTCAAATCTTTACGTAGTGATCTTGCTAACTTAAAAGAAGAGCGAAATGAACTTAACGCAAAATGGAAGAGCGAAAAAGAAGTAGTAGAAAATGTACAAAATCTAAAAACAGAAATTGAGGGCTTTAAACTAGAGGCAGAACGAGCAGAACGAGATGGAGATTTTGGGAAAGTGGCAGAGATTCGCTACGGAAAAATAAAGGAAGCACAAGAAAAATTATCAAAAATAGAAATACAACTTGCAGAAAAGCAAGAAGATGACACCCTGATTAAAGAAGAAGTAACCCGTGAAGACATAGCAGAAGTTGTTGCAAAATGGACTGGAATTCCTATTACAAAAATGCTGCAAAGCGATCGCGAAAAACTGTTACGCTTAGAAGATGAATTACACAAACGTGTGGTTGGTCAAGAAGAAGCTATCATTGCTGTGAGTGATGCGGTACGGAGAAGTCGAGCAGGCTTGCAAGATCAAAAAAAACCTATAGGAAGTTTTCTTTTTCTAGGTACAACGGGAGTAGGTAAAACAGAACTCGCAAAAGCGCTGGCTGGTTATATGTTTGATGATGAAAACTCCATGACCCGTATTGATATGAGTGAATATCAAGAAAGACATAGCGTGAGCAGATTAGTGGGAGCGCCTCCAGGATATGTGGGGTATGAAGAAGGAGGACAATTAACAGAAGCCGTAAGACGTAAGCCGTATTCTGTAATACTTCTGGACGAAATAGAAAAAGCACATTCAGATACGTTTAACATCTTACTACAAGTACTAGATGAAGGTAGATTAACTGACAACAAAGGTCGTATTGCAGATTTTAAAAATGCCATTATTATTATGACAAGTAATATGGGAAGCGAAATCATTCAGCAAAAATTTGATGTTGTTAAAAATGCAGATACAGCAATGGAAGCCGCAAAAATAGAAGTACTAGGACTATTAAAACAAACAGTGCGACCTGAGTTTTTAAATAGAATAGACGACATTATTTTGTTCACTCCTTTGTCTAAAGTAGACATTTCAAAAATAGTTAGCTTACAATTAAAAGGAGTTACAAAGATGCTTACCAAGCAAGGAATCACGATGGATGCCACACAAGAAGCTATTAAGTATTTAGCTGAGAAAGGATATGACCCTCAATATGGAGCGAGACCTGTAAAAAGGGTAATACAAAAAGAGGTGCTTAACTCGTTATCTAAAGAGATACTTTCTGGAAAAATAACGACAGATAGTATCATTCTTTTAGATAGCTTTGACAATGAATTAGTTTTTAGAAATCAAGATAGTATGGTTGCAGACGTACATTAATTGCATTTTACACTAGTAGCAAATCAGTATTTCAATAACATAAAGCTTAGTATTATAATAAATATACCCTTCTATTTCTTCTGAAATTTAAGGGTATTTATTTTTTTCATAGACTATTTTATATGCTGCCTATAAAGTATCATAAACGACAGTCTAAAAAAGAAGACAACTCAAATTAAGATTGAAGTGATATAAACTTTTTGTTTAAAAAAAGTTTATATTTACTAAGCTAAAAAAACAATTATGAAATTCTATTTTACCCTTATTCTAGTTCCTTTTTTCCTTTTCTCCTGCGGAAATGATAAAAAATCAAAATCCGAGACAACAGTTACAGAAATAGAAACCACCTATTACCTGATAAGACACGCAGAAAAAGATAGAAGTGACAAGACAAATAGAAATCCAGAACTTAATAAAGTGGGACAAGCGAGAGCAACTGCGTGGGCAACACACTTTAAAGACATTGACTTAGATTTGATCTATTCTACTAACTACCACAGAACACAACAAACTGCTACTCCTACTGCTGTAAGTAAAGGTCTAGAGATAAAAGAATATAATCCATCATCTATGTATGATGATCATTTTAAAGCTGCAACTAAAGGCAAAGTAGTACTCGTTGTTGGTCATAGCAACACAACTCCAGCATTTGTAAATGCTATTCTAGGCAAAAAAAAATATGAAGACCTAGATGATTCTGAAAATGGAATGCTCTTCACGGTAACTGTAACTATGGATGGTGCTATTTCAAAAGTTGAAAAAATAAACCCCCTTTAATTTACTACTACATTTTCTAATATAATTTTAGATAACAGTTTTAATTCTCCAGCTTCAAATGCTGCGTCTAGTGTTTTTATGTCTGTTAAGCTACCCGATGGTTTATAATTATTATAATCTGCAAACCGAATACCACCTACTGTTCTAGGGTTAAAGGCTTCTCTAAATCTTATTCCACCACCGTTCACTAAGTAGCTGTAGGCTAGATAGTCTACGGTGTAGTTTGTTTTGTGTATCCAGTACACAAACTTATCTTCAAAATCACTACCACCACCTTCTTCGCTAAAAGTCACTCCAATTTTATAATACGGGGCATCTTTTATAATTGTTTCGCCTAAAAATTCTTTGTTCACAGCAGGCGAATTTAACCCATAAGGCAGCTGGGCAAAATAATGAACGGAGTTTATACTTTCTGAAATTGCCGGGATTAAAGAATCTGTCATTTTTACTGGAGTACCGTGCACACTGCGCTGAAAACCGTTGTTGTTAATAGCATCTTCAATATCTACAGTAGCGTTTTTAAATCTTCTACTATATGAGTATTCTCCGTTATTTTTTTTACTGCGATAGTGTTTGTCTCTAAAATCGAAATCAATCTCTGCCGTTTCACAATGGCCATCACATGCTACTGCTATAGCCTTGTCTACAATTTTTTGAGCCTTTACATTCTGGTCTTCAGATTGGCAATTAATAAATAATACAACTGAAAGTATAACTAATAGATTTTTCATACGTTAATAGTTTGTAACATTTTAGATGATTGTGTCACAAATGGTAGTACAAACTTACAAGACATTAGCTAATTATGTATCGTATTAAGATATTATTTCTTTCCATTATACTCTTTTCGTTTATTACTTTCGTTCACGGGCAATCCACTGCCGTTGTATCTGTGTTAGAAAATTTAAAAACGCACTATAATTCTGAAAAGCAAAACGAGCTCATCTCGTTGTTTAGTGATTCATTTTTAGAGAAGGTACCATCTTCTACCATAGAAAACTTGTTTGCCAATTTTAAAAAGGACCTAGGGAATTTACAATCCTTTACATTTCAGAAAAAAGAAGCAATCGTAGAAGTTTATGAAACCCAATTTGACCACGGTGCTATGATTACTTCTATCGCGCTAGATGAGCAACATAAAATAATAGGTTTACATTTTGCGCCAGACGACAAAAAAAGTGTCCCATTTTTTAGCAGAAATAGTACTCCTTTTATACTGCCCTTTAAAGGAGACTGGTTTACTTTTTGGGGAGGAGACAACAAAGCGCAAAATTATCATGTCATCATAAAATCGCAACAAGGTGCTTTTGACTTTGTAATACTAGGTAAAAACAATAAAAGCTATCAAAGAAGCGGTACTCGCAATGAAGATTATTTTGCTTTTGGTAAACCGCTATATGCTGTGTGCGATGCCGAAGTGGTAGAAGTTATTAAAGGTATTCACGACAATCCCCCGGGGAGAATGAATCCTTCGGAGCCCTTCGGAAATAAGATTACTTTGAAGACTGCCGCAGATGAATATATCGTCTACGCCCATTTTGAAGAAGGATCTATTCGTGTAAAAAAAGGAGATATCGTAAAACAAGGTGCCTATTTAGGCAACTGTGGTAATTCTGGAAACTCTAGCGAACCTCATCTTCATTTTCACCTACAAGATAGGGCAAACACTTTTCAGGCTATCGGTGCTACCTCCTACTTTAGTAATATTATGGTAAATAATTCTTTACTAACTGAGTATTCACCAGTAAAGATGGATTTTATTGGGCCTAAGGAATAGCACGTATTAATTTTTTAAAGCAATTTATAACAGTACTTTTGTAAGACAATGGCACTACAGAAAAACGTTAAAATAAAGAACAAGAAAGCAAGGTTTGAGTATGAATTACTTGACTCTTATGATGCTGGTATTGTCTTAGCAGGAACAGAGATTAAGGCCATCCGTGAAGGAAAAGCCTCTATCGCCGAAAGTTTTTGTGAGTTTAACGACCACAGCGAATTGTTTGTCATAAATATGACGGTACAAGAATACTCGCACGCTACGCACTTTAATCATAGCCCAAAAAGCGAACGTAAACTACTTCTTAACCGCAATGAACTTAAAAAACTTGAAAAAGAAGTTCAAAACTCTGGACTTACTATCATTCCTACCCTTTTGTACACAAACGACAAGGGATTTGCTAAAATGAGAATTTCGCTAGCTCGAGGTAAAAAACTTTTTGATAAGCGAGAGAACATTAAAGACAGAGACAATAAGCGCGATCTTAGTAGGATTAAGAAATCTTTTAATAACTAATATTGTTATAAAATTAAAGCCAGACAACCTTTATATATAATGCTGCGTCTCTATTAATAGATATAGATGCAAAGCATTAATAAAACTTATTACCTAAAATATTGAAAAAACCGTTTCAAATAATAATTCTGACCTTAATCACAGCTTGTGGTTCAACTAAAAATACGACTGACTTAATTGCGGATGAAAAGTTTAAATTATGCTCTGAAATCAAATATAATCAACTTGTAACCGATGTTAGTCCGATTGGGGAAAAACTGATTTACAAACAGAATATTCACAGCTTATTAGAAAATTTACTAATTCAAGAAAAATATTTGACTGAAATAAGTAAAAACGGATATGCTGAATTATTAAAAAAAGAAAGTCGGAAAGAAATAAAACCTGAATTTATTGAGAAACTTAAATCGGATTTAGGATTTGACCCTTATTTGTTTTTTCCGATTAATTCTCATTCATCTTGCTACGGTTACTTATTTGAACAATTAAAAATTTTAGATAAATCAAGTTGGCAATTTGAATTTGTATTAGCTTACAATAAATTTGAGGCTTACGGAGATTTAAAAACTGATAGTGAATATTTAATTGACGTACTGAATAAAATTCCAGAAAATAAATTTCAATTAATAATGTATCGGAAATTATTCTTGGATTTAATATACACGAATCTGAATTAAAAATAATGCTTAGATTAGTGCTTAATGGAAGGTTAATGCATTAACGTTTTCTTTCTACTGAAATAAAAAGTAGATTTATTCGTCTTCTCATAAACCAACACTTACATGAAAACAATATTACTCCTACTTTCGTTTCTATTTACCTCAATACTCGCAGCACAAATCACAGGAAATGTAACGGACAAAGCTGGAAACACCTTACCTTTTGTAAATATCTATATTCAAGACACCTACACCGGTACCACAACAAATGACCTAGGGTATTATGAATTGAACGTTTCCGAAATAAAACAATACACGCTTGTATATCAATACTTAGGATATAAACAACAGATTAAAGAAATTTCGCCTAACGCGTTTCCGCATACACTAGATGTTGTGCTTGAAGAAGAATCTGTGAGTCTTAACGAGGTAGTGATTAATACTACAGAAGATCCAGCTTACGAAATCATTAGAAAAACTATTGCACAACGTAAAGAAAATCAAGAACGAATAGGGCAATACACAGCAGGTTTTTATAGCCGTGGAGTATGGCGCGTGACAGATATACCAGAGAAAATATTAGGCCAAGATATAGGAGATTTTGACGGAGCGCTAGACTCTACACGTACGGGAATTATCTACTTATCTGAAACTATTTCTGAAATAGCCTACCAACAACCGGACGATTTTAAAGAAAAAATTCTGGCGAGTAAAGTGAGTGGTAATGACAATGGTTTTAGTTTTAATTCTGCACAAGATGCTAACTTTTCATTCTATGACAACACGATTGATATTAGCGCAGCTATCGTTTCTCCTATTGCAGTAAATGGTTTAAAGTATTATACCTACAAACTAGATGGTATTTTTTATGAAGGCAGTAAACTAATTAATAAAATTACCGTAACGCCACGCAGACCCAAAGACAGAGTTTTTTCTGGGACCATTTATATTGTAGAAGATGACTGGCAATTATATGGTGTTGAACTCACAACCACGGGAGAAGCGATACAAGTACCTATGATAGAAACTCTCTTCTTTAAACAAAATTTCACCTTTGACCAAAAAGAAAAGGCGTGGATAAAAATCTCTCAGACTATTGATTTTGCTTTCAAGTTTTTTGGGGTTCAAGGAGCCGGTCGTTTTATTGCCGCTTATAATGATTATAACTTTTCACCTCAGTTTGAAAAAAGAGAATTTACAAATGAAGTATTGTCTTTTGGGCTGGAAGCAAACAAAAAAGACAGCACCTACTGGCAAGCTGCGCGACCTATTGCGCTAACAAACGAAGAATTTAATGACTACATTAAAAAAGATAGTATACAAACACTTAGAAAATCTAAAACGTACACAGATTCTATTGATGCAAAACGCAATAAGTTTTCGCTGCTCGATCCTATAACAGGTTATACTTACAGAGACACTTATAACAATTGGCGCATCTCTTATGCCGGACCTTTATCAGGGATTAACTATAATACGGTACAAGGCTGGAACGGCGGCGCAGGAGTTAGTTTCTTTAAAGGATATGATGAGAACAATACCAACTGGTTATCTGCCAACGCGAAGGCCACTTATGGTATTGCAGAAGACAGAGTACGCTTTAATGGTAGCATTACTCGCAACTTTAATCGCACCAATAGGCGATATGTTTCGCTATCTGGAGGTAATAGCGTATCACAATACAATGCGACAGAACCTATCTCTCCTTTAATTAACACTGTTGCCAGCTTATTTTTTGAACGAAATTTCTTAAAGGTTTATGATCTTACGTATGCACGTATTGCCTATGGTCAAGAGGTCTTTAATGGGCTGCGCATAAACACTAGTTTTGGGTATGAAGAGAGAAGGCATTTATTCAATAATACAGATTATGTATTATTAGCAAGAGACGATGTTAGTTTTACTACTAATAATCCACTGGACGATGATGCCATTAACGACCCCTTATTAGCAACGCACGAGACGTTTAAATCTTACCTATCTGCAAACATCACTTTTGGTCAAAAATATTTAACCTACCCAGATGGAAAATATAATTTAGGCAGCAGTAAATATCCACGTTTAAATATTTCTGCAGAAAATGGTATAGGGATTGACGACTCAAACTTAAACTTTACACAACTAGGCGTTAGAGTAAGGCAACGCATTACTATGGGTAATAAAGGAGAGACAACCTATAATCTAAAAGGAAGTGCTTTTATTAATGGAGATGACATCTTGTTTGCAGACTATCAACACTTTAATGGTAACCAAACTAGAGTAGGAACTTCTGGCAACTATACTAATGTTTTTAATCTACTACCTTATTATGAATTAAGTACTAACAAATCTCATTTTGAAGGTCACATAGAGCACGATTTTAAAGGATGGATCCTTGGAAAAATACCCGGAATAAATGAACTTAACTTTAATCTAGTTGCTGGTGCACACGCCTTAGCTATTGATGGTAATAAGCCATACACAGAGTTATCTTTAGGGATTGATAACCTAGGTATTGGCAAATACAGATTACTGCGACTAGATTATGTTCGCTCTTACTTTGAAGGGGATAACACAGGTGCTTTAATTTTTGGTTTAAAGTTTTTAGATATCATTCAATAAAGTCTAATTACTCGTTAAGACCAACTAATTTTTATCCTCTAATAAGGGTACAAATTTAAATTCGCCAAATGTTTCCTTCTCAAAAACGGTCTCAGAGGTACGGGTAAAAACTGTCATGATTTGTGATGCATCTCCTACAGGTATTACAAGCCTCGCCCCTACTTTTAATTGCGCCAACAAAGGTTTTGGCACAAAAGGAGCACCTGCCGTTACAACTATGCCGTCATAAGGTGCCTGTTCTTTATAGCCAATATACCCATCACCAAAAATCAATTTTTTAGCACGATAGCCTATTTTTGGTAAGAATAATTTTGTCTTTTTAAACAACTCATTTTGTCGTTCTATGCTATATACTTTTAAACCCAATTCTAAGAGTACTGCAGTTTGATAGCCACTACCCGTTCCTATTTCTAGCACGGTATTGCCTCTTTTAACATCCAGCAATTCTGTTTGCCGCGCTACGGTGTATGGATGTGAGATGGTCTGGTCTGCCGCAATAGGGAACGCTTTATCCGCATAGGCGTGGTCTATAAAACTACTATCCATAAACAAGTGTCTAGGTATTTTATTGATTGCAAGTAGCACCTCTTTATTTGAAATCCCTTTTTTTTGGAGAGTTTCTACTAGTTTTTTCCGTAATCCTTGGTGTATAAAAGTGTCTTTCAATAGGGTAAAATTAAGAGCCTACAAAGTACTAAAATCCTATACTATTTGCTTCAGAAATTTTAAACATTTGTCACATAGTTCTATTTCTTTATGCTTTTAAACCTGCTTACAATCTCTTATCTTTGTGTAAAACGCAACACAATGTTAAAAGCAGGAGTATTAGGTGCTGGTCACCTAGGAAAGATACATTTAAAATTACTGAAACAATCTACTAAATACGAGCTCGTAGGTTTTTATGACGCTAATCCAGAAGCCGCTAAAGCTATTGAAGCAACGTTTGGCTACAAACGTTTTGACACTATGGAATCTCTTATTGACGCCTGTGATATGGTGGATGTAGTTACTCCTACTATTTATCACTTTGAGTGCGCAGAAAAAGTAGTAAAAGCAGGAAAGCATCTTTTTATAGAAAAACCAATTACGCAGACTGTAGAAGAAGCAGAAAAACTACGTGACCTTGCTAAAGAAAATGGCGTAAGAGGACAAGTAGGGCAAGTAGAGCGCTTTAACCCAGCATTTATGGCGGTAAGCCATATGATAGACAAGCCTATGTTTATTGAGGCGCATCGTTTGGCAGAATTTAATCCTCGCGGTACAGATGTTTCTGTAGTACTCGATTTAATGATTCATGATCTTGATGCTATTTTAAGCGTTGTTAAAAGTGAAGTGAAACACGTACACGCAAGTGGTGTTTCTGTAATTAGCGAAACACCAGATATCGCAAATGCACGTATCGAGTTTGAAAATGGCTGTGTAGCAAACCTTACAGCAAGTAGAATCTCAATGAAACAAATGCGTAAGGCACGTTTTTTCCAGAAAGATGCATATATCTCTGTAGATTTTTTAGAAAAAAAATGCGAAGTAGTTCGTATGAAAGATGCACCAGAAACACCAGACGATTTTGCAATGATACTTACCAATGCAGAAGGCGTAAAAAAGCAAATCTATTTTGACAATCCAAATGTAGACGCAAACAACGCCATTCTTGACGAACTAGATAGTTTTGCAGACGCTATTGCAAATGACAGAACCCCTATTGTATCACTTGGGCAAGGAACAAAAGCGTTAACTGTGGCAATGCAGATTATTGAGAATTTTAATATGGTAAAAATGTAGTAAGATTTTAAAAAATCATATTTCAGAAGAAATAAAATCTATAGAAAAAATTACTGTGAAAGCAGAAAAACAAATAACAAAAATGAAAAACGTAGCAATTATAGGAGCAGGAACAATGGGTAATGGTATTGCCCACACCTTTGCTCAAAAAGATTTTAAAGTACAATTAATTGATATCTCACAAGCGTCACTAGATAGAGGGATGGCAACTATTGCTAAAAATCTTGACAGAATGGTGGCTAAAGAAAAAATCACAGAAGGTGATAAAGCCAACACATTAGCAAACATAAGCACCTTTACAAGCATTGCAAATGGTGTTAAAAATGCAGAGTTAGTTATTGAAGCTGCGACAGAAAACCTTGATTTAAAGTTAAAGATTTTTAAAGAACTTGATGAATTATGCGCAGAAGACACCATACTCGCAACAAATACATCGTCTATATCAATAACACAAATTGCCGCTGCTACTTCTAGGCCAGAAAAGGTAATCGGGATGCACTTTATGAATCCGGTACCAATTATGAAACTGGTCGAAATTATCAAAGGATATAGTACTAGTACCGCAACGTATAAAACCGTTGAAGAAATGTCAAAAACATTAGGTAAAGTCCCTGTAGAGGTAAATGACTACCCAGGTTTTGTAGCAAACAGAATCTTGATGCCTATGATTAACGAAGCGATAGAAACACTTTATAACGGTGTTGCCGGAGTAAAAGAGATTGATACGGTAATGATGTTAGGGATGGCGCACCCAATGGGACCACTCGCACTCGCAGATTTTATAGGCCTTGACGTTTGTCTTTCTATTCTTAATGTAATGCATGACGGCTTTAAGAACCCTAAATACGCACCTTGCCCTTTATTAGTCAATATGGTAATGGCTGGCAAAAAAGGATCAAAAAGTGGAGAAGGTTTTTATGATTATTCAGAAAATAGAAAGGCAGAAACAGTGAGCAGTCAATTTACTAGTTAATTTTACTTCGGAAATTTTGTATTTATTAAAACGTATTCTAGTTCTTGTTACCTTGCTCCTACTTAGTTGTAAAGAGCAAAGCAAACCAGAAACTGTGTTACCTGTAAAGACAGAAGAAATAAAAGTAGAAACCCCGAGTTTAGTAGTAACACAAGACACGAAAGATTTCATTTTCCCAGTAGGTAAGCCAGCTA
>JALZVC010000132.1 GCA_023301205.1 Flavobacteriaceae bacterium | reverse complement strand
AGTCTACGATTGGCCTACAGTAATTACACATACCGTTTATCTTTCAACAGATGAGTTATTAAAGAGGTTTGTACACGGTTCAGAGAATGATTTTAAAATATTAAAAAACAAGCAGTTAAGTGTTCGAAGATTAGCTGTAGCCGAGGATGTGTTTCAGCGATCTGAGAAATATGGAGAGGAGCTAGCTGCTAAACTAATAGAATGGATTCGTAAAGATAATTTCGATGAGACAAGATACTATTCATTTTACAAAATTCCATCGCGAAATAATAATCCAGAATTATGGGAGCCTACAGAAGCTACCTCTGATCCCTGTGAACCATTTTGGGAAAGTATTCGTCCTTTTTTTCTAGATAGTGGAGCGCAATGCCATATACCTCTTAAAGTGCCATTCAGTATAGAGTCCGGTTCGGAATTTAGAGGCTATATGGATGAAGTATTGGAGTATGATAAGAATATGACAGAAAAGCAGAGAGATATAGCGCTGTTCTGGGCAGATGATCCAGGCGAGACTTCTACACCACCGGGACACTGGACTTATATTATGAATTATGCTATTCAGCAAGAACAGTTTAATCTCGAACAAGCCGTAAGCACATATGCATTAGTAGGAGTCGGGATTGCTGATGCTTTTATCGCGTCATGGTATACTAAGTATAAAGTGAATCTAATACGGCCGAAAACGTATGCTCAAGAGTTTTTAAATATGCCGGATTGGGAGCCTCTAATAGAAACTCCTCCATTTCCAGAGTATGCCTCTGGACATTCAGTTGTATCTACGGTAGCTGCTGAATTACTTACTGAAATATTTGGTGAAAATTATTCTTTGATGGATAGCACTCATGTTTCTATTGGTCTTGAGCCTCGTAAAATCACCTCATTTAGAGATGCAGCTTTAGAGGCCTCCATGTCAAGAGTCTATGGAGGACTACACTATATGTTTTCTATAGATGCAGGCATTGCGCAAGGTCTATGTGTCAAACAGGCAGTTGTAGATAAGATTAAACTCAGAAAAGACAATACACTCAACATTTCAAATAAGTAAGATGATGCTCAAGCGATTTATATATATATTCGTTATTTTATTGATTACTTGTTATTCATCTTTTTCGCAAGTAATCAATAAAGGAATTTTAGAAGAGAATCATAAAGGAACTTTAGAAAACTCAATTAATGATGCTGGTGGCGAATTAAGGCATGAATGGATTTTTCAATCCATTGAAGGCGTAAAATCATGGTATAAGCTGAAGCTTACTAGTGGTGAAAGCAGTAAAGAGTATGATGTTCGTATAAGAAATCTTATAACCACTATGTATATCGCCGTAAGATTGACGGATAGTGAAGGAAAGGTTACTACCCTAACCAGCGTTTACGACAAGGGAGATAAATGGCAAAGAGTAAAAATGGCCGCTTATAAAGAATGCCTTAGAAAGGAGGCGAAATGGGCACGATACAATCAAATCATGAGTCTCGATGAGTTGTTAAATAACATTATTTCACAAATGGACACTAACTTGGTGCTTGAATGCTATATGTAGATAGCCTAAATTCTGAATAGAATGATTTTCAATTCTTTTGATTTTGCCATTTTCTTACCCATAGTATTTGGTCTATATTGGTGTTTAGGTAGTCGTAGAGTAAGAGCTCAAAATATATTATTAGTCGCTGCTAGTTATTTCTTTTACGGTACGTGGGATTGGAGGTTTTTGTTTTTAATTTTCGTTAGCTCTTTGGCAGATTTCGTTATTGGAAATTTTTTGCAAAAGTCCTACAACGATAGTTATCGCAAAAGACTATTGTGGCTCAGTCTTGGTCTCAATTTGGGACTTTTAGGATTTTTTAAATATTTCAACTTTTTCATAGATAGTTTTGCATATACTTTTTCATTTCTAGGTGTCACTTTTGATGAGACACGTTTAAATATTCTATTACCTGTTGGCATAAGTTTTTATACTTTTCAGACGCTTAGCTATACTATAGATATCTACCGGCGAAAAATTAACGCTTGTAATGATCCCGTCGCGTTTTTTGCTTATGTATCTTTCTTTCCTCAATTAGTTGCCGGGCCTATAGAAAGAGCTAAAAATTTACTTCCTCAATTTTTCGACCAAAGAGTTTTTAATTATTCAAAGGCGGCGGGTGGTGTAAGGCAAATAATATGGGGATTGTTTAAAAAGATTGTTATTGCCGACAATTGTTCTCTCATAGTCAATTCTATTTTTTTAAATTATCAGTATGAAGATAGCCTTACTTTGTGTCTAGGCGCGTTTTTATTTCTTTTCCAAGTCTACTGTGATTTTTCTGGATATTCGGATATAGCCATCGGCCTAGGTCGACTTTTTGGTTTTCATTTAATGAAAAATTTTGATTTTCCATTCTTCTCAAGAGATTTGCCAGAGTTTTGGAAAAAGTGGCATATCTCTCTTACAAGTTGGTTCGTAGATTATATTTATATACCACTCGGTGGGAGTAGAAATGGGTTGAATGCTAAAGTACGGAATGTATTTATTATTTTCTTAGTTAGTGGACTTTGGCACGGTGCCAATTGGACTTTTGTGTTTTGGGGCGCTGTTTGTGGTCTTGCTCTAGTCCCGTATCTATTGTTGGGGCGAAACGGGAGATATGAAACGTATGTGGCGAAAGGTAGGTATCTTCCCAATTTTAAAGAACTGTTGCAAATGTTAGGAGTAATTACTTTTATGTCATTTTCTATGATATTCTTTAGGTCTCCAGATATTTCAGTAGCGTGGTCATACTTACTAGGTATATTGAAATTTGACTTTTCTATTTCTGTTCTTGATAACTATCACTTTGTATTACTAATAATGGGGCTACTTTTATGGGAATGGATGTTTAGAAGTAGAGCGCATGGTTTGGATATAAGTCACTTGACGACTAAAGTTAGATGGAGTTTGTATTCAGTTTTTATTTGGTTGATATTATTTAATTTTGGCAGTAATCAAAATTATATATATTTTCAATTTTAATTTTTTTTTGATAAAGGTTATACCTAATAAATGAAAAAATTTATACTTAAAGTAGGATTTGCATCTCTAGGACTAATTGCGTTCATGATTTTTAATTATAGTATAAATAGTTACTTTATAAATCACCAACAAACCAACCTAGATAGCAAAATACTACTAATGGGTGGGTCACATATAAAATCAGGTTTAAATCCGAAATATATAGCCAATGCCAAAAATATAGCTACTCCAGGCGAAACATACTTTGATACTTTTTACAAATTAAAGTATTTAGTAAATAATCCAAACAATGATATTGCTACGGTAGTATTTGGATTTGGACATAACAATATATGTGGGCTTAATGACGACAAATATAGTAAGGAATCAATGTCTATTGAGTACCTCGGGCGTACGTATCCAATTATTCCATTTAAAGTATTAAATAGTGTAGGAGTAAATAAAATTACTTATTTGAAAACAATAATTCGTAAAATGTGCTTATATCCTAGTGTAAAACATGAAGGATTTATTGGTAAAGGGTTTAATGGTCGTTTACCTAATTTGTCTAGGTCAGATGTTGCCAAAAGGGTTGATTATCATTATTATTCAGAAGGTACAGTACGTAGAGAATCAGAAAGGGACATTAAATATTTGGACTCCATTATTAATTTTGCGGGTATAAATAATGTTGAATTAGTGGCCGTCAACATACCACAACGAAAAGAATACTATTCAGCGATACCAGAACGCTTAAAAAGAAAGTATAAAGAGATCCGAATTTCTCTTATTGAGAGAGACATTAGATTAATAGACTTATTAGAAATGGAACTAGATAGTAGTAGTTTTGCTAACCATGATCATCTAAGCAATGAAGGAGCCAAAATAGTAAGTAAAATTGTCTCTGATTCTTTGTCTCTCTGGGGGTCTTTAAAGGTTTCGCATTAGGTTT
>JALZVC010000131.1 GCA_023301205.1 Flavobacteriaceae bacterium | reverse complement strand
GGAGAAGGTACTCAAGTACAACTACGTAGATACAAAATAAAGTTTGCAAGGATCAAGCATATTTTTATTTCGCATTTACACGGAGATCACTTTTTTGGTTTGGTGGGATTGGTTTCTACATTTCGGTTATTGGGTAGAGAAGCAGATCTTCATATCTATGGCCCCAAAGGAATAAAAGAAGCCATCACATTGCAATTAAAACTCGGGAAGGCTTGGACTAACTATGGGTTGTATTTTCACGAGTTAGATAATGATGCGTCAGAGTTGATATTTGAAGATGATTCTGTCACCGTAACAACAATACCATTAGTTCATCGTGTATATACCAATGGGTTTTTAATAAAAGAGAAGGTCACAGAGCGCCCATTAAATATTAATGTGTGTAGAGAATATAAGATTGATGAAAGTTATTTCAATAAAATAAAACAAGGTGGTGATTGGACGGCTGATGACGGTTCTATAATCAAAAACGAACTACTTACTGGGGAGCCAGAAGCCCCAAAGTCTTATGCTTTCTGTAGTGATACAGTATACCATCCACCTATAGTACCTATTATTAAGGGTGTTACAATGTTGTATCACGAAGCAACTTTTTTAGAATCTCACAAAGAGTTGGCAGTAAAAACCAAGCATAGTACAGCAAAGGAAGCAGCTACAATTGCTAGAGATGCTGCCGTGGGTGGTTTAATTGTAGGTCACTATTCTGGTAGATACGCAGACCACGAACTCTTTAAAACAGAAGCAGAAGAAATTTTTAAACCCGTAATCGTAGGGAAAGATGGACTGGTAATTTCTTTTTAAAATTTAATTTACTCGAGTCTTTGATACCATGCATTCTTTGTAACTTTACATAAACGCTGTATTATGAACAAAGATTTACAAGCACATCGCAAATCCTACGACAAAGGAGAGCTCAAAGACAACTTGGTTGATGATAACCCATTTAATCAATTTGAGCAGTGGTTTGCGGTTGCTGAAAATAGTGAAACGGTAGAGGAAGCAAATGCCATGACCTTAAGCACATCTAATACTTCGGGTATGCCTAGAGGTAGAGTGGTACTCTTAAAAGAAGTGACCGAAGATGGTTTTATTTTTTACACAAATTATAAAAGTGAAAAAGGAAAAGCCATTGCTGCAAACAATAAGGTTTGTATTTCGTTTTTCTGGCCTGGTCTAGAACGTCAAATATTGATTATGGGTACTGCTCATAAAATTTCAGAAGAAAAATCTGCAGCTTACTTTTCGCAACGACCACGTAAAAGTCAATTAGGAGCATTAGTGAGTGATCAGAGCCAAGTCATCGCTTCTCGCGTTGCATTAGAAGAAAAATTAAAAGATTTAGTATTACAATTTGAAGGCAAAGAGATTCCGAAGCCAGCCGACTGGGGAGGCTATTTAATCGAACCTTATTCCTTTGAGTTTTGGCAAGGAAGACAAAGCAGATTGCACGACAGGATTGAATACAAAAAGGATAATGGCCAATGGGCTAAAATTCGTTTACAACCATAATAGATTTATTAATCTTATAATATTTCAGTAATCAAATGAAAACACTTTATATGTGCCGTCACGCAAAATCATCTTGGGAACATGATGTTATAGATCATCAAAGACCTTTAAAGGGACGTGGTAAAAGGGATGGTGTGTTGATGTCTAATCACATTGGTCAAATTTGTGATGCACCGGAGTTAATTGTATCCAGTGAGGCAGTGCGCGCCCTAGTTACTGCAACATACTTCAAAGAGGCTTGGCAAATGCCAGATGAAAAGTTTATTAGGAATAATAACTTGTATGATTTTAGCGGTCAAGAAGTTATGAAGGTTGTAGCACAGCTAGATGATAGTAAAGATTGTATAATGATCGTGGGGCATAATCATGCATTTACTTCTATTGCAAATATGCTGGGAAATAAGTACTTCGATAACCTGCCAACTTGTGGCTTTGTCGCTATTGAATTTGACGTTGATAAATGGAAGGATATTACAAATGGAAAAACAGTAAAACAAATCTTTCCTAGAGATTTAAAATAAGGAACACGCATTGTATGACAGCTATAAAAGCACTAATAGGAACAGATAATATATATACCAACAGAGAGTTGAGCTGGCTTCAGTTTAACGCTCGTGTATTGCAAGAAGCAGAGGACAAGACGACTCCGTTGATTGAGCGCTTACGCTTTTTAGGTATTTTCTCTAATAACCTTGATGAATTTTTTAAAGTACGTTATGCAACCATCAAGCGTATTGCAGAAGCTGGTAAAGGTGGGCGAAGCTATTTAGGTGGTTTTAGTGCAAAAGAGTTGTTGGAAAAAATTACAGAGACCGTTATAGAACAACAGAAGACAAGTTTAAGTATTCTTGAATCTATAAAAACAGAGTTACAAAAGGAAGACATCTACATCATTACAGAAAAGGAAGTCACTACCGAGCAAAGTGTTTTTATTACTGAATATTTTAATAGTAAAGTAAGTCCAGCCTTAATGACCATCATGATTGGTGAGCTTGAAAAATTCCCCGCATTAAAGGATAGTGCTGCATATCTTGCAATCAAGCTGGTGATGGCAAAAGATGATGATACGTTTGAAACCAAAAAGAACTACGCGCTTATAGAAATACCAAGATCAATAGATCGTTTTGTGGTCCTGCCAAAAAATGGGAATAAGCAATACATTATCATCCTGGATGATTTAATACGACATAGTTTACACAACATTTTCAGTATTTTTAAGTACAATAAAATTTCGGCACACATGATAAAAATTACTCGTGATGCCGAGCTAGATATTGATAGTGATCTAAGTAGAAGTTTTATTGATAAAATATCTAAAAGTGTTAAGAATAGAAGTACCGGTGATCCTGTTCGTTTTGTTTATGATAAGAGTATAGATAAGGAGACGCTAGATTATTTAATGAATAAAATGGGAGTAGATAACACAGATAGTATAATCCCTGGTGGGCGCTACCATAATCGTAGGGATTATATGAAATTTCCAAGCCTGGGGCGAACAGATTTGCTGTATGAGTCTATTGTCCCTTTGCCTATAAAAGGGCTTAATTTACATCAGAGTATTTTTGAGGCTATTGCAGAAAAAGACTATTTGATGTATGCTCCTTATCAAACCTATTCATACGTAGTAAAATTATTGCGTGAGGCAGCCTTAGATCCTAATGTTCGCACTATTAAAATAACAATTTACAGGCTTGCGCAGATTTCCGATATTGCCAGCTCATTAATAAACGCTGCAAAAAATGGCAAAGAAGTAACCGTGCAGATTGAGCTGCAAGCTAGATTTGATGAGGCTGCCAATATAAAATATGCAGAGCAAATGCAGAGTGAAGGTGTTCATCTAATTTTTGGGGTAGCTGGTTTAAAAGTGCATTGTAAATCGTGTGTTATTGAACGTCTTGATGCAAATGACAAGTTAAAACGATTCTGCTTTATTAGTACAGGTAATTTTAATGAGTCTACAGCAAAAGTGTACACGGATTACACCTTGTTTACGTCAAATCAGGAAATATGTAAAGAAATACTTAAGGTGTTCGACTTTTTTGAAGTGAATTATAAAATAAAGAAATATACGCATCTAATTGTATCACCTCATTATACGCGTAATGCTATTTACAATCTCATTGAAGACGAGATAATGAATCATATTAATGGGAAGAAGAGTGGTATTAATTTAAAGCTTAATAGTTTGTCAGATTTTAAAATGATTGACAAACTATATATAGCGAGTAGGGCTGGAGTAAAGATTAAACTTATTGTTAGGGGTATTTGTTGCTTAATCCCTGGTATTAAAGGAATGAGCGAGAATATAGAGGTGATTAGTATTGTAGATAAATTTTTAGAGCATCCGCGTTTATTTATTTTTGAGAACAAAGGGAATCAAAAAATTTACATATCGTCTGCAGACTTTATGGGAAGGAATTTAGACAGTAGAGTAGAAATTTCTTGCCCTATTTATGATGAAGATATTAAGAAAGAGATAAATGATACGTTTAATATTTGCTGGAGCGATAATGTGAAAGCGCGTGAGATTACGAAAAAAATAAATAATGCGTATCGTACAAATGAGAATGAAAAAGTACGATCACAATTTAAAATATATGAATACTATCAAGAAAAATTAAATAGCTAGTTTGTTAAGAATAGAAAAATACGCAGCAATAGATATTGGTTCTAACGCCATAAGGCTTTTAATTGCAACAGTGATTGAAAAAGATGGTTATAAGACGCAATTTAAAAAGACTTCACTTGTAAGAATGCCTATTAGATTAGGTGCAGATGTGTTTTTAGGAGGGAAAATTAGTGACCTTAATTATACTAGGATGAAGGATACTATGACGGCTTTTTTAATCATAATGAAAACACATGAAGTAGTAAGTTATCGCGCCTGTGCAACCTCTGCAATGCGAGAAGCTTCTAATGGTAAAGAAGTGGCTCAAAAACTTAATAAAGCCACTGGAATAGAAATCCAGATTATTGATGGTAATGATGAAGCTGCGATAATAGCTTCTACAGATTTAAAACATCTAATTTCAGAAAATAGAACATTTTTATACGTTGATGTTGGTGGTGGTAGCACAGAGTTGACTGTCTTCTCTAAAGGTGAGAATATTGTTTCTAAGTCTTTTCAATTAGGGACAGTTCGTATTATTAATGATATGATTAGAGATACTATTTGGGACGAAGTAAAAAAATGGATTACCGAAAATACAAAAGAGTATTCTAAAATAGATGCGATAGGTAGCGGCGGAAATATTAACTCGATCTACCGCTTTAGTGAAAAGAAAGTAGGGAAGCCTTTAAGTTATTTTTTTCTGTCTAACTTTTATAAAAAGATAAGAGAGTATACCTACCACGAACGCATTTTTGAATTGTCTATGAACCCAGATAGAGCTGATGTAATTGTACCTGCAACCAAAATATATTTATCTGCAATGAAATGGTCTAAGGCAAAAAACATTTATGTTCCTAAAATTGGTCTTGCAGATGGTATTGTAAGAAGTCTATACAATGAGCGAAAAGCAAAACTATTTGAAGTAAAAAAGTAGCAGTATTATTTCCCGAAATCAACAGAAAATAGTCTATTATCCTTTAGAACTACCTTTTTTCTTTAAAGGGAAGGCGTAAATGAGAGTCTTATGCTAATGTGTTTGTCATTCTTCTTAAAAAGTATCTCTAAATTTTAAGAAAAATGATAAATTATAGCTAGACTGCAGCTTGAGCTTCTTTTCTAAGCTTTCTTCTTGTTTGCTTTATTGTTAATGTGCTGCCATCATGACTCCACCCAGGTGGGCCAAAAGCATACATAAACTTATGAGACCAGTTTTTGGACTTTTTCATATCATTCCAGATGTCTTTGTATTCGTGAGTTAAGATAATCCAGATATTGTAAGAATTAGGTGGGTGAGATACACCGTATTCAATATCAATATTCTCATCTAGCTCCTTCCAAGTTCCAAATGCTTTGTCAAATATATTTAAGTACCCACCGTGGTTTTTGTCCATGTACTCAAGATTTTTGGCGTGATGTACTTGATGCATCGTATGCGTATTCATAAACTTCTCAAAAATACCTAGCTTTCCTATATAGACACTATGTAATTGAAACTGCCATAACGCTTCTATACCTAGAGCTACCACTAGCATTTCTGGTGGAAAACCGATAGCGCAAATCCAAACATAAAAAAACGGCTTATACAATATAGTAAACCATCCATTTCTAACAGCGGTTCCTAAATTAAAATTATCTGATGAGTGATGCACAATGTGCGCTGCCCAAAAGAATCTAACCATATGATTTTGCCTATGGAACCAGTAATAGCTAAAATCATCTAAAAATTGACAAATAATCCACATATACCAGGCATACCCAAAAGACTCCCAACCCATGATGTTAGTGCGTATTCCGTCTACTAAAGGATTAAAAATCTCATAAACAAAATTAAAAATTACTATTGCCGATATGGTCTTTAATAATGGGGCAAGAATAGCAGAACCAATACCAAAAGTTAAACTCGAAAGCAGATCTCTCCATTTGTAAAGATCTTTATGGTCGTGTGTTTTACTATATGTCAATTCAAGAAGAATTAACGCAATAAATGTAGGCGCTCCATATACTAGGGGGTTTGTGAAATCCAAATATATTTTATTTTAGAATGTTAGTATAAATTTTATGTTATGCAATATAAGCAATTAATAGTCTGTTTAATGAATTTAAAATAAGGTTAATCAAAATTAGAATATTTTTTTTTAAATAATCAACTTATTTCTAAGTTGTCTTGTATTATTTATTTCTTAAAAATGTTAATCGTATTTATTTAACCGTGTATAGCCTCAGATGTACTTAGATTTTTCATTATCTCTGCTTCATATTCTAATAAGGATTGCCATTTTTGATCTACTTCTACACGTTCACCATATTGTCTCGCAAAGCTAAGAAACATAGTGTAATGATTTGCTTCACTTACCATTAATTTTTGATAAAATTCTGCTAAATCTTTATCTTCCAGTTCTTCACTCAATAGTCTAAAACGCTCACAGCTTCTTGCTTCTATTAAAGCGGCATACAATAAACGGTGTACTAATTGAGTAGTGCGACTACCGCCTTTGGGGAAAAATTTCATTATTTGCCCTACATATTCGTCTTTGCGATCACGCCCCATCACCCAGCCATTGGCAATAATTCTATCGTGTACCATCTTAAAATGGCTAATCTCTTCTTTTACTAGTGCTACCATTTCTTGCACAAGCTCTGTATATTCAGGAAAAGAAACAATGAGCGATATGGCCGTAGATGCAGCCTTCTGTTCACAGTAGGCGTGGTCTGTCAATATTTCTTCTACATTCTTCGCAACAATATTTACCCATCTTGGGTCTGTAGGTAGTTTGAGTCCGAGCATTTTTAATTGGTTTGCCATATAAAAGTATTTAAGGGCTATAAATCAAGATCAAATATCTGTCTTAATTTATCAAGCAAAGGATTTTTTTGGTTCAGTTTGTCAAATTTTTCACGAGTAGTGTAGGCGTATTTTTTAGCAACTTCTTCATTAACCTCTATAGAAAGATCAATGTTATAGTTGTTTAATTTTTTTTTGATATGCCCTAATAACTCACCTTGTTCGCGCTCGACTTCAAGTTTTATGGTGTTGTTTGGGAATACTAAGTGTATTAATTCTCCATCTAATCGCGGTTCGCCCATAGTCAAATGAGAAAAAAGAATATGTTTTCCCTCTTTTTGTACTTGAGCGGTATATTCTTTCCACACGTCAATTAATGCCTTTTCAGTAAAAGGGTCTGTAGGTAAATTTTGAGAATCAGGCTGCTTTGATAGCAGTTCTTGCTGCATTTTTTGTTTGAGTCCAATACTCTTTAATGAAAGTCCAGATACTTTGCGCTCAGGTCTTATTACATTAATTTGCGGTCGCTCTTCTTTCGTTTTAACTTCTTCAATAACGGTCTGCGGATCATTATCTAACGTTTCTGTTGAAGATTCAATAGCTACTTCTTTTGTGAATGTTTCTATATTTTCTGTTGTTTGATGTGCAATTGACTCTAGAGTCGGTTCCGTAGAAATTGTACTTGATTTTCCAGTAGTATGGTCTTGTGCTTTTGGACTATCTATTACAGTGGTGCTCTTTGCTGGTATGTGATCTAATCGCTCATCTGGCGAAATTACTTTACATTTAAAGTAGGAGGGAGGTAAGACAAATCGTTTCTTAGAATTTAGTTGACTATTGGACTTTTTTTTTCCTCAATCGCCGTAATAGAGGCTAACTCCATTAAGCATAATTCTACAAGAAGTCTTTGATTACGACTTGTTTTATACTTAAGATCGCAGTCATTTGCTTTTTTAATCCCTTCTATTAAAAAAGAGTGTTCTGCCTTTTGGGCTTGTTCAAAGTACATTTTTTTTACTTGTTCACCTACTTCAAGTAATGCGATGGTTTCGTGGTTTTGACACACTAATAAGTCTCTAAAATGAGAGGCGAGGCCCATAATAAAATGATGTCCATCAAAGCCCTTAGATAAGATATCGTTATAGTCAACTAATGCCTGCGGA
>JALZVC010000130.1 GCA_023301205.1 Flavobacteriaceae bacterium | reverse complement strand
AAAAACAAGGCTAGTGAACTTGCAGATGATGCAAAAGAAACGGCGAGTGATTTTGCAGATAGCGCAAAAGATGCAGCTAACGATATAAAAGAAGGCTGGAATGAAGCAACCAGTGGAGAGAATAAAAAGATGTTAGCAGGTATTCTTGCTATTGTAGCAGGAGGATTAGGGATTCATAAATTTATATTAGGATATACAAAAGAAGGAATTATACAAATATTACTTTTTTTACTATGTGGTGTAGGTGGTGTTATAGGCATCGTAGAGGGTATTATCTACCTCACTAAAAGTGATGAAGAGTTTTATGAAATCTACCAGCAAGGTCATAAAGGCTGGTTCTAAAATAAAAAAGCTTTCAGAAAGGAATACTGAAAGCTTTTTTAATATATATTTACATCGTAATATTGCAATAATTCTATATATTTGTTGCTTTATGAGCTACGTTCAATAAATAACAAACACTCAGTAACCTTGCAATAGTCTTGATATAATTACAAAGTTGAAGTGAAAATAATTATCTGTAGTAATCTACTTAGTATTGCGACTGCTTACTAAAAAATTTAAAAAATGGGCGTTTCAAAAAGACATTTGCACACGATGAGTGTAAACCAATTAGCAGATCTTGCAAAGGTACTATCGCATCCTGCACGAATATCAATCTTAAACTACATAGGAGATTGCGATGGGTGTTTATGTAAGGACATTTCAGAAACCATTAAGCTTTCTCAACCTACTACATCACAGCACTTGCAAATAATTAAAAAAGCGGGACTACTTAAAAGCAAGTTTGAGGGAAAAAGCCAATATTACCGTATTAACATAGAAAAACTAGGAAAGCTCAAAGCGCTGTTTCAAGAATTTTTTGAAGACACAGAAGCAAAATGTTGCTAATCCAACTTTACGAACACTACTTTAAACTATACCATAATGAATACAAATCAATTATTCGCGCTCTTAAAAGAACATAGCCACAAAGCCTTATTATTTGGCTACAGCGATAACAAAATAGTGGCATTAAACTACCATATCACAGAAGTGAAACACACAGTTATTAAGGCAGTAGATTGCGGCGGGCAAGCAGATGAATGGAATGAAACTATTATCCAACTTCTTGAGCCAAAAACGTATAACGGCGAACCAGCAATGTCTTGTCTTAAAGCTTCAGGCATTTTAAATAAAGTGGGCAAAATTACAGCATACGATCAAGAAGCCATCGTAAAGTTTGAATATGGAAATGCAAATTTTCATACTGCGCATTTGCCAGTAGATCAAGTTTTAGTAGGTGATGATAAAATTATCATTCAATTAACTACAGATACTACACAATGTAAAGCTGCAGATGCATGTGGGCTCACTCTGGAAGAGCTGACTGCAACTGAAAACGAATCTTCTTGCACACCTGGGAGTGGGTGTTGTTAATATATACTTATGAAAAATATTTTAGTTCTTTGCACAGGAAATAGTTGTCGTAGTCAAATGGCTCACGGTTACTTACAGCAATTCGCAAAAGATAAAGCTTCTATATATAGTGCGGGTATTGAAACCCACGGCCTTAATCCCAGCGCAGTAGCAACAATGCAAGCAGATGATATAGACATCTCAAAAAACACCTCTAATCACGTGGATGAATATAGCCACATAGATTTTGATTTGATACTCACCGTTTGTGATCACGCAAATGAAAACTGTCCGTTTATACCTTCTAAAAACGCAGTGCGATTACACCATAATTTTACAGATCCATCTAAACTACAAGGTACAGAAGAAGAAATAACAGCAGCCTTTTCTGCTACCAGAAATGAGATTAAAGAATATTGTCGTAATTTTATAACTAACCAACTCTAAGCTATGGGACTTATAATCAAGATACTAATTGGCTTTGTAGCCGCATTACACTTGTTTTTTTTATACTTCGAGATGTTCGCATGGGATACGCTGGGCAGAAAGGTGTTTAGAAACTTCCCCAAAGACCTATTTGAACCGACAAAGTCAATGGCAGCAAACCAAGGATTATATAATGGTTTTCTGGCTGCTGGACTAATCTGGACGTTTTTTATTGAAGATACTACTTGGCAATTTTATATTGCTATCTTCTTTTTAAGCTGCGTGATTATTGCGGGAATTTATGGAGCGTTTACAGTAAGTAAAAAAATATTTTTTGTACAAGCTATGCCAGCACTCCTGGCGCTTATTCTCCTTCATCTTTAGATTGAGAAGCGGCGAGTTTTCGCTCTAACTCTGCTTGAAATTCTTCCATTACTGGTTTTACCGTACTCTCTGGTAAATCTGCGATACGGATGTACATTAATCCATCTACCGCGTTATTAAATAACGGGTCTACATTAAAAGCTACTACCTTAGCGTTTTGTTTAATGTATTTTTTAATTAGTACTGGTAAACGTAATGCGCCAGGCTCTACCTCATCAATTATTTTGTCAAACTTATTTAGATCTGCCTCACTAGCGTCAAAAATAAAGTCTTTATCGGCATCTTTTAATTTTACTTTGTATTCTTTCTTTGGGTTAATATACTGCGCTACCCACGGATCATAATAATTGGACTTCATAAACTCAATCATCAATCCTTTAGAGAACTCACTAAACTTATTACTTATACTCACCCCACCTATTAAAAAACGATGTTCTGGATATCGCAAGGTTGTATGCACGATACCTTTCCAGAGTAAAAAGAGCGGCATTGGTTTTAATTGGTAATCTTTAACAACAAAAGCACGTCCCATCTCTATGGATTTACTCATCATATCATAGAGTTCTGGCTCAAACCTAAAAAGGTCTTGCAGATAAAAACCATCAATACCGTGTTCGGCAAATATCTTAGAACCAAGTCCCATTCTATAGGCACCTGCAATTACTTTTGCCTCTTTATCCCATAAAAACATATGATGGTAATGCGTATCAAAATCATCTATATCTAAAGAGTTGTTCGACCCTTCGCCTACGTCTCTAAAGGTGATTTCGCGAAGCCTACCTATCTCGAGTAATATGTTAGGGATACGTGCTGCAGATGCTAAGTAAACTTCGTAATTTTTACTCTCTAAAAGGCGCTTATCATTTGCTAACAAATAAGCCACTTCTGCCTCGATAGTCTCTTTTAAAACAGGTCCCGCAATTTTTTTAGGTTGCTTGGGTAATTTTATAGATTTAGGAAGCTGCTCCATCAAATTTTTCTTCTGAAAAGGATTTGACAACATATAGGTTTTCTTCCTTAAAAACTGAGAATATGCAGCGAGTGTACCATGTTCATTCTGGTCTGCAACAGAAATTGCATTACCTATTCTCACTTTTATTACACGGCCTTTTTGAGACAATAACTCTGATGGTAATTTTGCGGTACGTAAAGAATCGCTCATTTTTGCCAGTCGGTAAAATAAGCCACTATTTTTTGCGTGAAAATAGATCGGTACAACAGGAACATTACCCTTTTTAATGAGCTTCATCGCAGCTTCTTCCCATGGTTTATCAACAATATCTTTATCATCTTTTTGAGTAGAAACCTCTCCAGCTGGAAAAATACCCAATGGTTGCCCATCTCTTAAATGTGAAATAGCCGCTTTAAAGCCAGCAAAACTAGACTTCACGTCTTTGTTATTCTCAAAAGGATTTACAGGCATCACATACGGTTTTAATGGCACAACACGATGTAGTAAAAAATTTGCCATTATCTTATAGTCTGGTCTTCTTTCAAGCACTAATTTTAATAGAATAATACCGTCTATTCCACCTAAAGGGTGGTTAGATATGGTGACAAAAGGACCTGTTTTAGGTATTCTTTTTAGGTCTTCTTCGGGAATTTCAAAATCAACTTCTAACTCTTCTAAAAGTGCATTAATAAATTCTAGATCACTTAAATGCTTGTTACGATCGTATAGAGCATTCATTGCAGAGAGGTTGAGCACCTTCATTAAGGACCATCCAATAAAGGTACCCACAAACCCTAGTTTGTGTACTTTTATTGCTTTGGCTACTTCTTTAGAAGTTACTAATCCCATTTATTATTTCAAGTTGGTTGTCTACAAAGATAGTTAAAACTCACACTTATTATTCAGTTACTACAAGTTGAACTGTACCTCTATTTTCTTGCTTTAAAAGCACAACTTTATCAGCTTCAAGTTTTTTGATTTCTGTGTGAGAAGCATGCCTTACGGTGTACAATGTCACACCCTTATTCCAAGTCACTTTAAATGTAGCTCTTAGCTTCGCCAATAATGGCTCTAGCGTATCATATTTGTTGTCTACACAAACAGAAAAACTAATAGCAGAGTTTTGTATGAGATTCACTTTCATTTTGTGCTCGTGGAGCCATTTAAAAACATCACCCATATGGTTCTCCATCATAAAGCTAAAATCTAGTGATGATAGTGAGATGAGCACTTGATCCCGTTTTAAAATAAAACAAGACGTCACAGGGTCTAGTGTGACTCCTTTGCCTACACAAGTACCAGCACCCTTTGGATGGTAAAAAGATTTTACAAACAGCGGAATCTCCTTTCGCTGCATAGGCTGTAAGGTTTTAGGATGTATTACAGAAGCACCGTAAAACGCAAGCTCAATCGCCTCTTTGTATGAGATATGATGCAACAAGGTGGTCTTTTTAAAGTAACGAGGGTCTGCATTAAGAACCCCGGGCACATCTTTCCAGATTGTCACCGCATCTGCATTTAGACAATAGGCAAAAATTGCTGCAGTATAATCACTCCCTTCACGACCTAAAGTGGTTGTAAAATTATTATTATTATCCGATGCGATAAAACCTTGGGTAATGGTTAATCCTTTTTTCTTTACAACTTCGGAAATACGCTTTTGGGTAACCTCCCAATCTACATTACCATCTCTGTATTTGGTATCTGTAATAATACAATTACGCGCATCAAGCCATTTATTTTCTATACCCACTTCATTAAGATATGATGCCACGATTGTAGTGGAGATAAGCTCTCCAAAAGATACTATCTGATCATAAACAAAAGCGTGATGCGTCGATTTATTACGGTCTAAAAATTCTGACAATTCGGTAACCAGTTTGTTTATTTTTATAGTAACTGGATGTTTTTCTGTCCCTTGACTTCCTTCTCCATTCGGAAAAAATAAGTCATTGACTATTGTGTGGTGATAGTGAACTATCCTGTGAATAGATGCGGGTAATGCTGTCACATTTCCGAAGTAATTAGAAACCACTTTTTCAAATGCGTTCGTCATTTTACCCATTGCAGAAATCACGACAACAAGATCTTTTTCTCCTGTGGCTTTCAAGACCTGTGCTAAGTTCTTAACACCGGCCGCATCTTTTACTGAGGCTCCACCAAACTTAAATACTTTCATAATAATCTGTTCTTGTATACAAGAAAACTAGTTTTTTTCGTTTAAAAATGATTCTAATTTCTCGCTATTCATGGAAGCGATATACCAATCTTTATCAATAATCGCTCCCGTGCGCTCGTAAAAATCTATAGCCGGAGTATTCCAGTCGAGTACAATCCACTTTACTTGCGCTACCTCTTGTTCTTTCCCAAACTGCATTACGCGTTTATATAGCGCAATCCCTGCTCCTGTGCCGCGCATCTTCTCTGTTACAATTAAATCTTCTAGATGCAATGTACGACCACGCCAAGTAGAAAAAACAAAATATGTTAGCGCAATCCCTATAACCTTGCCAGCAACCTCAGCAACAAAGCAGGTAAATAGAGGATGTTCGCCTAGTCCTTCTTCTTCCAGTGTTTTTATACTAATATGCACCGCATCTGGTTCTTTCTCATAAACCGCAAGCTCTCTTATAAGCGATAAAACCGCTGGCATGTCGCTCTTTACTGCTTTTCTAACAAGAATGCTCATATAATGGGGTTTTGAGCGACAAATATCGGTGCAATTTCTTAAAAATCCCGATATTTGTATCAAATTCCTAACAACACCTTTTACATGGCAAACAGAAACCAAACACTTGGCGAGTTTATAATTGAAAATCAAACCGAGTTTAAGTACTCTTCTGGTGAGCTTTCTCGATTAATTAATTCTATCAGGCTTGCCGCAAAAGTGGTAAATCACGAAGTAAACAAAGCAGGTTTAGTAGACATATTAGGTGCCGCAGGAGACACAAATATACAGGGGGAAGACCAGCAAAAATTAGATGTGTATGCAAATGACATCTTTATAAAGACATTAACAAACAGAGAGATTGTCTGTGGTATTGCTAGTGAAGAAGAAGATGATTTTATTACTATTACTGGTAGAAATAAGAAAAACGACAATAAATATATAGTATTGATGGATCCACTAGATGGATCTTCTAACATAGATGTTAATGTATCTGTAGGGACTATTTTTTCTATCTACCGTAGAGTGACTCCAGAAGGGAGTCCAGTAACCATTGATGATTTTTTACAACCTGGAAACAAGCAAGTAGCAGCAGGTTATATTGTTTACGGTACGTCTACTATGATTGTCTACTCTACAGGTCACGGCGTAAATGGATTTACACTTAACCCAGCGATTGGCACCTATTACCTATCACACCCTAATATGAGATTCCCGGAAGATGGAACTATTTACTCTGTAAATGAAGGTAATTATGTGCATTTCCCTCAGGGGGTGAAAAATTATATTAAATATTGCCAGCAAGAAGAAGGTGACCGTCCTTATACCTCCCGATATATTGGATCGTTGGTATCAGATTATCACAGAAATATGATAAAAGGCGGTATTTATATGTACCCTAATACAAGCAAAGATCCTAACGGAAAACTCAGGCTCTTATATGAGTGCAACCCAATGGCTTATCTTGCAGAGCAGTCTGGTGGTCTTGCCAGTGATGGTTTTGGCCGTATTCTTGATATTAAGCCAACAGAGCTACATCAGCGTGTTCCATTTTTCTGCGGAAGTAAAAACATGGTACTTAAAGCAGAAGAGTTTATGAAAAAATCAAAATCTTAGCTTATTATTTTAACCATTACCTTAATTTACTTACATTTAATTATATTACAATAAAATAACCATGTCAAAAAAACCAAATACAAAATCGGCAGAAACGGAAATCGATCCATCTTCTAAATTCGAGGCGATTAGAGATCTTCTTTTTGGAGAGAATATTCAGCAATATGATAGCGAATTTGAAACACTAAAAAGTGAAATCGACGCTAAAAAAGAGATGTTACAAAATTATATAGATGAAGTTCGTGGAGAACTCATGCAATCTATAGATTCTTTGAGTACAGATGTAAACATAAGGATAACTGACTTAGAAGATTCCTTAAATGACAAAGCAGAAACACTCGACGCAAAAAAAGTAGACAAAAAAGAGCTTGGCAAGCTACTTGTCACTTTAGGCGAGAAAATTAGCCAATAGGCTACCACTTCATTTTTAATGGCAGAAACGGACAAAAAACTACAGCTCTTACGTGAATTCCTGTTAACAGAAGACAGGCACGCTGCCAATGACATTACCCAACGATTAGATGATCTAACCAAAGCCCTTGAAAGGTATAGAGAAATAGTCGAGAAAACGGACCCTTTAATTGATGCCAAGATTGAGGCATTTGTCAAGACAATCCCTGACAGCCTAGGTCCTGTAATAACTGCAACCATTCAAGACCAAGTAGTGAATTCTCAAGATAAAGTAGTAGAAGCGCTATACCCAATAATGGGTAAAATGATAAAACGGTACATCTCAAGTGAAATGGCTAAACTCTCTGAGGAAATTAACAAAAAAGTAAGCAATACCTTTTCTATGGGAGGCGCTAAACGTAAAATGAGGGCTTTCTTTTCTGGCACTAAAGAAGGTGACCTTATACTCACCGAAATTGACAAACCCAGGGTCAATGAAATTTTTGCAATACAAAAAGGGTCTGGGATTTTATTAGGTAACTACAGTTTAAGTGAGACCGTAGATAAAGATATGCTCTCTGGCATGCTAACTGCTATTAAAAGCTTTGTGGAAGATGCCTTTAAAGGCGGTAATCAAAGTTTAGAATCTATACAGTATGAGTTGTATAGTATACATATACAAAATTTTCATTCGTATTATATTGCGGTAGTTATTTCTGGTAATTATTCAAAAACGTATGAGAGCAAGCTAGAAGACAAATTATATAAAGTGTCTAGAAAACTATCTACTGGAGTTCATAACCTATCAAGACAAGAGGTGGACACTATTTTACAATCTTTATTTGCAGCGTGGAATAATCAATGGGAAAGTTAGCATACTTCTATTACCATTTACTCCCCTCTATTCTCATCACATCTTCATCAATTTTAAATACGAATTAAGACAAATAAAAAAATTGTCTTCGCTAAAACAGTATTGTTTTCGCTCAAACTCTTATTTACAATGCTAGGCTACGCCCTCTTTACACCCTAACATAAAGCATTAGAATATAGCTTTGTAAGCCAGTTCTTTTATTAAAACTTAATGGAGACCAACCGTGCTAATTTTAAGTTTAAAAAACTAGAAAATAGAATCGTGTAGTTTTTGGCAGGTGCACTTTTAAATCCGTTTACTATTCATTGGGAAATTTCTGTATCTTTAGAAATTAATGTAATATTTATTCTTGAGATGCAACAACCACGAAAAATAGTAATATTAGGTCATTTTGGTGTAGGAAAAACAAGTTTAATACGGCAATTTGTAGACGCCTCTTTTAGCGAAGATTATCTGGTGACCGTAGGCGTTCACGTAAAGAAAAAAGATATTGTTATTGACGACAAACCCTTCACTTTAGTCGTATGGGACATTGAAGGTAACAGTGAAGTCTCTATGATCAGAACATCCTATTTATTAGGATCTAATGGATTTATATATGTTTTTGATGTTTCTAGACCAGAAACGTACGCGAACTTTGTAGAACAAATGAGTTATTTAGAAGAACATTATCCAAATGTTCCAATAGTTGTTTTTGGTAATAAATGTGACAAATTTGACACAGGCATATCAAAGTCATTTTTTGAACGAGCGCCTTTCGAAAATTGCCTATTTACGAGTGCAAAAACTGGAGAGAATGTAGAAGAAGGCTTTAAAGAGCTTACTATAAAAACACTTGAAGCGAAATGAATTTAAGTACTATAAAAACGTTTTACATTGATGAGAGAGTGCAAATCATTGCAGTAGACTCGCAAGGTCTTATTATATCATCAGACAATATTATCTTTGATTTTAAAGCAAATGAAAAAATAGAAGATCAACATCCGTTTTTTTATGCCCTTTTACCTTTTTTAGCAGAAAAAAACACCAAAGAAACATTCCCGTGCATTAACTTAAACATTGACGACAAACAAAAAATAGTAGACATTACCATCTTAAATAAAGACAAACAACTTTATGTAGTGTTAACAGATTTTACAAATCACTACCTTTATTCGCAGCCTTTAGTTCAGGAAAAAAATGAATCTGTAATTGCGAAGAACAAACTCAAATTTGAGAAAGAACTTTTATTTGCAAAAGAAGAGTTTAAGAACAATTTTTTAGCGCATTTAAACCACGAGATTCGTAATCCATTAAATGCACTATTAGGATTTGCAGAACTCTTAGGTGAAACCAGCTTAACATTTCAGCAAAAAGAAACAGTTGGAGTGTTACAAAAAACAGGGGCACATATCAAAATACTCCTGGACGATCTTCTTGATATTTCTAAAATAGAAAGCGGCGTTTTACAAATAAAGGAAGTGCCTTTTAATTTGCAATCTGTAATTGCAAGTATGACTAAACATTTTCAGGTAAAAAAGAATAATTCTAATATTGAGCTCACTTATGAGACAGATGAAGATGTGCCAGCTAAATTTTTTGGAGACCCAACAAGGATTAATCAGATACTATACAACCTCTTAGAGAACGCATATCGAAATACCAAAAATGGCGCAATTAAACTACATACCTCTTTAACAGAAAAGGCTTTAGATGGTTCGGTCTCGGTACAATTTAATATAACGGATACCGGAGAAGGTATTTCAGAACAGCAAATTGCTACTATATTTGACTCCTATATACAATTGCAAATAGAAGAAGCAAAACCATTAGGCGAAGGACTAGGGTTAAAGGTTGTAAAGGACCTTACCACGTTATTGGGTGGCTCTGTAAGTGTAGAAAGTAAAATAAATCAAGGCAGTACGTTTACCGTCATTTTGCCATTTAAAACTAGAGATAAAAAGTCTAAGCGCAAGACAGTGCCTAAGGGTTCTGGGATTGTAATGAATAAACGTATTTTAGCTGTTGAAGATGACACCCTTAACCAGATGCTGCTCATGAAACAGTTTATAGACAATGATAAAGGGTATTCCCTAGCCATTGCAACAGACACAGTTTCTGCTTTAAAACTACTTAATGACAAAAAGTTTCTTGCTATTATAATTAAACAAAAATACGCGTCTACTACAGGTATTGAGTTTCTGGGAGAACTTAAAAACAATCCAAAATTAACGTCTATTCCAGTGCTAGTAGTAAGCGGTAAATCTATGAATACAGAACAAGAGGCAATACTAAATGCAGGTGCTTCTGCCTTTTTAAAGAAACCTTATAGTAAGAGTCAAATTTTTAGTGCCTTACAGAAACTCTAAAATTATTTTCTATTTAGTAAGTATCGGTAATCTTCAAGATCAAGACCTCCTTGGTAAATGGCTATAGAACGCTTTATCAAATCTCCAGCGACCTCATCTGTATAGCCAAGACCGATAGCATATCTTTCTATCAATTTACATTCTTGATCATCAATCTCGTGGTCTGCAAATATCATCTCAAAAAGATCATGCATACGCTCTAAACGGCGATCTGCATCATTAGGAGGATTTATAGGGTATTTTGAAGGGTTTTTTAAAACCGCTTCATACTCAACCGCATCAATGTCAAGTTTACGGGCAAAACGGCACAACATTTCTTCTTCTTCAGGACTTAACGCCCCATCAATACAGGCCATATTTGCAATAGATGCAAAATGTCCTAAATTACGTTTGTGTTCTCCGCTCTCAAATAAATCTGTAAATGACATAGTTTATATTTTAGGGTGCAAATATAAAACAAGCCTAAAATATTTTACACGAAAGTGAGATATTCTTTTTAATACTTTTAGATTCTTTAAAAATTTGATTAAATTTTTAAAGAAATTCACACCACTTAATCGTAATTTCACGGCAACAGAAAATCTTCCATTTTGAAAAAAACACTACAAGTAGCTAACATTATTTTCTTTACCATCACGATATACATGAACTACGCCTCTGCGGCGGGGTTTTTTTTTAATACCACGCAGGCAGATATGAGCGCCAAGTATGACACCTTATTTACACCGGCAGGCTATGCCTTTTCTATTTGGGGGCTTATCTATTTATTGCTTCTGGGCTTTGTAATCTATCAAGCTAGAAGCCTTTTTATGAAGGTAAAAGACGACGCCTTTGTTTTAAAGACAGGCTGGTGGTTTGTATTAAGTTGTGGAGCTAACAGTTTATGGTGTTACCTTTTTGCAGGCGACTATATTTTAGCGTCCACCTTTGTTATTTTCTTTATTCTGTTTTGCTTACTGCAAATTGTACTACGTAATTCGATGGAACTCTGGGATGCTCCCATTTCTGTCATTACTTTTTTGTGGTGGCCTTTTGTTATTTATAGTGGCTGGTTAACGGTAGCATGTATTGCAAATGTCACATTATATCTTACAAAAATAGGATGGGATGGTTTTGGCATTTCGCCAGAGCTGTGGACACTTATAATGATTAGCGTTGCGACCACTGTCAATCTCATTGTGACCTGGAAACGCAATATGCGTGAGTTTGCTATTGTAGGCGCTTGGGCTTTAGTTGCTATCGCCGTGGCAAATACTGGGACGTATGAAACCATTAAAACTACAGCCTATGTTGCTGCCGGTGTATTAATTGTAAGCAGCACGCTTCACGCATTTAAGAACAGAGCGACTAATCCTGGGGTTAAACTTTTAGCGTACTTCAATAAAAAATAGATTGTAATTGTTATGAGAATTTCGAGCCTATAGTTGTGAGCTTCCTCTAATTAATTCCTATTTTTATAGCAGCTAAAATGTCGGGTTATTTATATTTCCGAAGGGAATGTTAAAATGACAACCACCTATGTACTTAAATAGGATAATACTAACTTAAAAGACACCCGCCTGCGCGGGCACTAAAGATGAAATACCACCAGATAGACCGCAAACTTTTTATAAAAAACCGCAAGAACTTTATGGCTAAGATGAAGCCGTCCAGCCTTGCTGTTTTTAATAGTAATGACATATACCCGATAAGTGCAGATAGCACGATGCCTTTTGAGCAGTCACGCGATATCTTTTATCTAAGTGGTGTGGATCAAGAAGAAAGTATTCTGGTAATGTTCCCAGATGCACCAAATCCTGCCCATAAAGAGATCTTATTTTTAAAAGAAACCAATGCGCATATTGCGGTTTGGGAAGGCGAAAAACTAACCAAAGAAAAAGCACTAGAAACCAGCGGAATCAAAACCGTATACTGGTTAAAAGATTTTGACAAGGTGTTTTATGAGATAATGACCCAATGCGACACGGTGTATTTTAATACCAATGAGCATTACCGCGCTAATGTAGAAACCGAAACGCGCGAAGCACGTTTTATTAAAGCGACCAAAGATAAATTTCCTGC
>JALZVC010000129.1 GCA_023301205.1 Flavobacteriaceae bacterium | reverse complement strand
CAATTAGAATTTCCGAAGTTGAAAAAATCGATTACACAAAAAATAGATAGTATTGTACTTAGAGCACCCGCTTATAAAAGGGGTATTCCAGTTCGAACTACTTTTAATTTGCCGATAATTTTCCGTACAGAATAAATTAGAGATCAAACTTATAACCCAACAGTAAATTTGTTGGAAATTCTCCATTCCCTTCAATATTGAGGCCAACAAGGTCATCTAAAAATAGGGTGAGATATCCTTTGCCTAGTGCTATATCTGCACCAAGCCCTAACGTGAAGGGTACATCATAATTGTCGCTAGAGATATCAATAAGAACTGGTTCTGGGACACCGTCTTGCTCAATAAGACGCGTCGCATTAGTGTTAGTATAGGTTGCGTATTTTACATTAGCGTATAGGTCAAATTTTGATTGCATTACAAACTTAAAACGATAGTTTAAGGAAGCCTGAAAAGCATTAAAGTCATATTCACTAGTCTCAAATGTATTTGTTAAACGTAACACCATAGCGTGTCGTTTAAATTTAGCACGGTCTACCACTTCTAATTCTGCACCTATTTGAAATTGTAATGCATTGGTGGGGTTCTCAGTAAATTTACTATTGGTTATCCCAGCAAAACCACCTAAACGTAATACTGGTTTCAATGGTTCAGAAGCCGCGACAAAAGCAGGGTCTACTGCCGCATTATAGCTGTTAAAAAATTTTCTGAGGCTGGATAATGTTAAATTGACCTTCTCCGTGGAGATACTCGCATCACTAGTCTGGGAAGCCAATGTTTGCCGAAATTTGTTAGTGTATTCGCCGTTTTCTTTCGAATTTTTAAGGGCTAGAATGGTGTTTCCTTTTTTAGAAAAATAGCGAAATTCACCTTCGATTGTATTCCATAATAGCGTTAACGAGCCTTCCACTTCTGTTTTTAGCAGAAGCGACTCTCCATTAATGGTATACTTGTTTTGGGCGGTTAGGGTACAAGTAAATAGCACTAAAATACCACAAAGTAGGAGTTGTAGATTTTTCATAGATATAGGTTTAGGACGCGTTAAAGATATGAAAATTATCGATTTACTGGCGGTGTTTGCGCCCTTTCCACCCGTAGCTAATAAAAGGATTTCTCAAAACCACCCAAGTAGATACCATAGCATAGACATAAAAATGAGTGATTACTCTTACTGCTGAAATATGCCGACCAAAAAACCGTGCTGTTTTTTGTAACAGCATAAAATCGATTAAAACTTTACTCACTAGCGCAAAAATGCCAACCCAAATAAACTTGGGGTAAACTAAGATGATTAATGGTGATAAAAGCACATAAAGGTTTGTTAAGAATACGATGACTCCAATAAGTTTTGTGATTATGTTTTTCTGTTTCCCCGTTTTTTTTGCCCAGCGTGTACGCTGAGTAATAATTTTTTTCCAAGAATTTTCTGGGAAGGTCTCGACAATGGCAAGCCTAGATTTTAAATAACCGATCTTCTCTGGGAATTGAGCTTGTGCATTTTCTAACATAAACACATCATCTCCACTGGCAATCGTACTGTTGTTACTAAACCCCTGAAGCGCATTAAACAACGTTTTGGTATAGGCAAGATTAGCTCCATTACAAAACAACCCTTTTCCTTGCCCAAAACTCCCTATAGTTATTCCTTGTAAACTGAGTAAATCTAAAAGTTGGTATTGATCAATAAAAGAGTTTGTTGTTTTATAAATAACCGGTCCTGCGACAAACGAAACTGGATGGTTTGCAATGTAGTTATGATAACTTTGCAGCCAAAAAACGGGCAATATGCAGTCAGCGTCTGTAGTAATTATCCATTCGTAATTTGATTTTTTAATCGCTGTAGTAATGGCATCTTTTTTTGGTGCCGCCGTGTGCCGCACATTGTCGTATATGTTTAGTGTGATGCTTGGATTTTTAGCTTTAAATTGTTCAATGATGTCTATAGAACCATCGGTAGATTCATCATCAATTAATAGTATTTCAAAACAGTCTTTGGGATAGTTGATTTTTGCTAGTGACTGCAGTAGTCCATTAAGGTTTTTGGCTTCATTTCTAAAAGGGATAACGATAGAAAATTGGGTGAATGGAAGTGCTGGTTTTTCGGTTTTTAGTATTTCCGAAGTCATCTTGAGTCTATCAAACCCAATGATAAAATAGCTGATAACTGCCGCATAGACTATTATGATAAAGAGAGGTATCATACGCTGGTTTGTGGTTTAAAGGTCATCACAAAATAACTTCCTATTATTGCTGGGAAGGCGAAGTTGAGGAGCCACATCGCTAATGCGGTGCACATCACTGGAATAGGTGCTACATCATAAAAAGATAAGAGATATATTGCGATTCCGCCTTTAAGTGCAACGTCTATAATGAAAAATGATGGTAGTAAGCTAGAAAAAAAATACATCGCAAATATGGGTGCTATGGCATCTGTAAAGCTAATGTTTCCGCCAAAGAGCCATAACAAAAGATAAAAACATAAGCTGAAACTTAAATATCGTAAAACGGACAAAATAATCACATTAATCTGTCTCGATCTAGTCATTTTCTTAGTTTGGTTAATAGTTACAGCGAGCGAAATTTCTGTTTTAAAAATATTGTTTTTTCTAAATAGATAAAGGAGCAATAGTAAAAGTAAGCCGGTAATAAAAGTGACACGTATTATCCTATTTATCTCGGTGAAATCCAGGAAGTATAGAAAATAGCAGCTGGCAATAACACCAAACAGAATGGTTACTAATAATTGAACACCATTCCCTATAATGTTTGCAATTATAATTTTACTTCTGTAGCTTTTTTTGTAATAACCCGCTTTAATGCCGTATTCGCCTATTTTTGCTGGGGTAATAAAGGTTAATGTACTTCCGGCAAGTGATTCTCGAGTAGCTTTTTTAAAAGAAATTTGCGAGATATTTTTAACGAGTTGTTGCCATTTTGTGATCTCTAGCAACCAATTAAGAACGGACAGCACTAAGCAGCTTATAAGAAACCATTTGCTTTCTTGAAGGTCAAAAAGCGTTCTGTTTTTAAAATGCTCAAACGTGTAAAAATCAATTTTTGAAAGTCGTTTAAAAATAAACCAAAAGACAAATGCTAAGGTCGCTACTTTTAGTAAAGCCCATAGATATTGTTTAGATTTGTAAGAGAGTGCTAACACCTAACGAAGGTACAAATTAGCTATAAGAAAGAGTAGAGAATTGAAACTAGAACCGTCTAAAACTAAAAACACATCAAATACTGAGAGAATTATTCTCGGTATTGATCCAGGAACCACAATTATGGGTTTTGGAGTAATAAAAGTCGTGGGTAAAAAAATGGAATTTTTACAACTTAACGAGTTGCAACTTTCTAAATATGATGATCATTATAAAAGACTCCAACTCATTTTTAATCGTACTATAGAATTAATAGACACTTTTCATCCAGACGAGATTGCGATAGAAGCCCCATTCTTTGGGAAGAATGTGCAATCTATGTTAAAACTAGGTAGAGCACAAGGAGTAGCAATGGCAGCGGGACTTTCGCGAGAAATAAGCATTACAGAGTACGCGCCAAAAAAAATTAAAATGGCAATTACTGGAAGTGGTAATGCCAGTAAAGAACAAGTAGCTAGAATGTTACAGAGTATTTTGGGTCTAAAAACCTTACCCAAAAACTTAGATAGTACAGATGGACTTGCGGCTGCAGTTTGTCATTTTTATAACACGGGGAAAACCGTGGGAACTGGAAAAAGTTACACGGGATGGGCAAGTTTTGTAAAACAAAATGAGAAACGAGTTATCCCCTCAACCCCCAAAGGGGGAGTAAAGGATTAATATAATGAAAGAGCAAGGTGTTATAAAAAGTGCTATTCCCATTTTGGGGGCAAGGGGGATGGGCATCTATATTCACATCCCTTTTTGCAAACAAGCGTGTCACTACTGTGATTTTCATTTCTCCACGTCACTAAAAAGGCGTGATGATATGGTAGCTGCTATTTGTAAAGAATTAGAATTGCGTAAATCTGAGTTGGAAGGTGATGTGGCTACTATCTATTTTGGAGGCGGAACGCCAAGTCTTTTAACTGCTGCGGAAATATCAAAAATATTAAAAACGGTCTATTCCATTTACACAGTAATAGATAATCCAGAAATCACACTAGAAGCAAATCCGGATGATTTAGTTTTTACTTCTAACAGTCAACCTGAAGAAGCTAGTGCCAAGCGCAGTCTAAGTGTTGAAGGGCAACAAAAGGATCCATCCATCCAGAACAATGTCAGTCTGAGTGCAGTCGAATATCATCAAAAAGCCCAAAATAGTCACCCATTAACAGACAAACTAACATCCTACAAAGTCGCAGGCATCAACCGTCTCTCCATAGGTATACAATCATTTTTTGAAGAAGATCTCAAATTAATGAACCGCGCTCATAACGCAGATGAAGCAATGCAATGTATTGCAGAAGCTAAAAAACATTTTGACAACATTAGTATTGATCTCATTTATGGTATTCCAGAAATGACAAATGATCGATGGTTGCAAAATATAGACGAAGCCCTAGTGTTAAATATACCGCACTTATCTTGTTATGCACTAACAGTAGAACCTAAAACTGCATTAGCAAATTTCATTAAAAAAGGTGTTGTGCCTCCCGTTGAGGATGAGGTGGCGCAAGCGCATCACAAACTATTAATTGAACAAACAGAGCTTGCGGGATATGAAAATTATGAGTTCAGTAATTTTAGTAAACCGGGTTGGGAGTCTAAGAATAATACCGCCTACTGGCAGGGTAAACCTTATCTAGGTGTGGGGCCATCTGCGCATAGTTATGACGGTAATAGTCGTAGTTGGAACATTTCTAATAACGCAATCTATCTTAAGAAAATTGAAAACAATGAGCTTCCATTAGAACGAGAGATCTTATCAAAAACAGATAGATATAACGAGTATGTAATGACAAGATTGCGAACAAAAGCAGGGGTTTCATTACAGTATATTTCCGAAGTACTTGGAGAAAACTATCACGATTATTTTGTGAAACAAATGAAGGGATTTATTGAAAACCAACTTTTATTTCAGGAGAAAAATCAAGTTATGGTTACTAAAAAAGGCAAGTTTTTAAGTGATGGAATCGCCGCAGATTTATTTATACTTAATCTAGAATAACTATCTCAATATAGTATTTTTCTTTAATAACTTCATTATAGTCGATAAAATACCTATATTGCCGATTAAGCGTATTTTATTTGACTATGTCGCCCCTGAAAGAAATAAATCATAATCTTGTAAAAAAAATACTTGACGAAGCTTATGAATTAAGAGTTCATGATCTTTCACAAAGTATTGCACTTACTGAAAAAGCTTTGTCACTTAGCAGGGAGTTTGATCTCCCATCATTAACCGCAAGTGGTCTTAGTAGGCTTGCCTTATATCGCATGATTAGGGGGGAGAACGATGTGTCTCTTAAAATGTCTAGAGAAGCAATTGAAATTTTCACATCACTTGATGATGAACGGGGCATTGCTATTGCTAAATATAGTGTTGCGGGTCTTTATTATAAATCGAATAATTTTCATTTAGGGATGGTCTATTTATTAGATTGTCTTATTTCATTTAGAAAGTTTAAAGATTATCATAATGAGTCCAGAACGTTAAAATCGCTGGGAACCGTCTACGAGTTTTTAAAAGATTTTCAAAATGCAAAAATATCTTATGAAGGTGCAGTTATAGCGGCTAAAAATGCTAAAGATTTTAATTTAGAGTCTAATGCATACAATCCAATGTCAGGATTATTGCTTAAGCTAAACGATACTGTAAAAGCGATGGAGCTGATAGAACAATCCATCAAATTAAAAACTAAAACAAATGATCAAAGAGGTCTTGCTTTTGCCATTTATGGAAGAGGTAAGGTGCACTTGTCTAATAAGGATTATACAAAAGCAGAAAGAGATTTTTTTGATTCCATAGAAAGACATGAAAAGTTTGGTGAAAAACTAGG
>JALZVC010000128.1 GCA_023301205.1 Flavobacteriaceae bacterium | reverse complement strand
ACCAGGTGAAGCATTATTTCCCAATCGTGTTAACTGATAAAAAGTGGGCACTGCAAAATTATCAAAGACTGTCGACTCAGTACCATCATTTATTGTAATAGATCTAATTGTTGCTGGATTGTCATTTTCCGTGTCATCAGTATCTCCATCAAAATTAGTATCCTGTATGTCTTCCCATTGAAAAGTAACACCAGATTGTATAGATGGGGACTGTGTTCCTAGCTGGGCAAAAATTGTAGATGATATGCATAAAAGCACAACGAATAAGAATTGTCTAGACAGCATCTTGTTCGAAAAATCAAAAAAAAATTTTTTCAGGGTAGATGTATGTTTCATTTTATTCTGGTTTATTTACTTTAATACTTTGACCAAAAAATGAATATTTTCATGCAATTAAAAATTATCCATAATTTAAAGTTAGCAAATATAAATAGTATGACCAGTCTGTGATTTATTATATTTAGGTTTTAGTTTAACTGCAATTAATATTCGCCGAACTACTTAATTCAGCAATTATAACACGAATTTTATGTAGGAATTAATGTCATTAATACACCATAATGTCAATAAAAAAGGTGTTTCACAAAAATTAAATTGTAAGTCAAAATCAAATTTCACAACCATTAATAGTCTCTTTGTATTTCAGAAAAATAACTAAGAATTCATTAAACAAAACATGATTTAACCACCTATTTCTTTATAAAACAGTTCAATCTTTAGCATACTATCATTGATTTTTAACAATTTATGTTAAAATTAATTATAATGAAAATAAATCGATTAAATGTAAATTAATAGGTTAAAAAGAAATATAGATTCGATATTTCATTCTATATTAGTAAGTTTTTTCCTACTAAAACTACTTAAATAGGGATATGTTTAACTTCTAGTTATATCCGCATATCGTATATTTGCTCATATCAATTATTTAATTAATATGAGCTTAAAAAAAGAAATAGAAAGAAGAAAAACGTTTGGTATTATTTCTCACCCAGATGCTGGAAAAACGACACTAACCGAAAAATTACTTCTTTTTGGTGGTGCTATACAAGAAGCTGGCGCCGTAAAAAATAATAAAATCAAGAAAGGCGCAACCAGTGATTTTATGGAGATTGAGCGTCAAAGAGGAATTTCTGTTGCTACCTCTGTACTAGCTTTTGAATATAACGGTACAAAGATTAATATTCTTGATACGCCTGGACATAAGGATTTTGCTGAAGATACCTTTAGAACCCTGACTGCGGTTGATAGTGTAATCGTGGTAATTGACGTAGCTAAAGGTGTTGAGATGCAGACAGAAAAACTTGTAGAGGTTTGCAGAATGCGTAATATCCCTATGATTGTTTTTATCAATAAGATGGATCGTGAAGGTAAAGATGCATTCGAGCTATTAGATGAAATAGAGCAGAAATTAAAACTTAGAGTTACCCCCTTGTCATTCCCTATAGGTATGGGGTATGATTTTAAAGGGATATACAACGTTTGGGAAAAAAATGTAAATCTATTTAGCGGTGATAGTCGTAAAAATATAGAAGAAACTATTAAGATAGAAGACTTAGATAATCCAGAATTAGATAATCTGGTTGGAGAAGCAGCAGCTACTACCCTTAGAGAAGAATTAGAACTAGTTTATGAAGTCTACCCCACTTTTGACAGGGTAGAATACTTAGAAGGAGCGTTACAACCTGTATTTTTTGGGTCTGCATTAAACAATTTTGGTGTTCGCGAATTGTTAGACTGTTTTGTATCGATTGCTCCTAAACCAAGACCTAAAAATAGCAATACACGTCTTGTAAAACCTGAGGAGGAAGAATTTTCAGGTTTCGTTTTTAAGATTCACGCAAATATGGACCCTAAGCACAGAGATCGCCTGGCTTTTGTTAAAATCGTATCTGGAACTTTTGAAAGAAACAAACCCTATCTTCATGTACGACACAACAAAAAATTAAAATTTTCTAGCCCCAACGCGTTCTTTGCAGAAAAGAAACAAATTGTAGATATATCCTATCCTGGAGATATTGTAGGGCTGCACGATACTGGTAATTTTAAAATTGGTGACACACTTACCCAAGGAGAAGAAATGCAGTATAAAGGCATTCCAAGCTTCTCCCCAGAACACTTTAAATATATTAATAATGCAGACCCAATGAAAAGCAAGCAGCTTGAAAAAGGGATTGACCAACTTATGGACGAGGGTGTAGCTCAACTATTTACGCTCGAGTTAAATGGTAGAAAAGTTATTGGTACTGTTGGAGCGCTTCAGTTTGAGGTAATACAATACAGACTTGAACACGAGTATGGCGCAATATGCCGCTATGAAAACTTAAACGTACACAAGGCTTGCTGGGTGCAAGCTAAAGACCCTAAAAGTGCAGAGTATATAGATTTTAAACGCGTAAAATCAAAGTTTTTAGCAAAAGACAAAAGAGGCCAATTGGTGTTCTTTGCAGATTCTGCTTTTACCTTACAAATGACACAAAGTAAATACCCAAACATTATTTTTCATTTTGTTAGTGAATTTGAAAAACTAGCTGAAGCAGAATACTAAATACTTCGGAAATATCCAAGAACTACAAATCGCGTATTTGAATCTACGGTCAGTAAATTTTCAAATACGCGATTCTAAGCGATTAGCTTTTTCTTCGGAAATATGACTACTTTTTAGTCTTGTGCTATCTATTTCAAATTAACAGAGGCGTTAATTGCTTTTGTTTTTTAACAACATCATTTTGTTTTTAAATCTTAAAACATGATCATCCTCCAATTTAAAATCGTTCTAGACATTGTCTGAATAAAACTCTATAAGAGACGATCTTTTTTAGGACTTATATACGTGTATCGTCTCTTTATTGAATAAATAACATTTTCGCGTAAGCTAAAACATGCTACTTTGCAAGAAATAACAAACTGTCATTTAATGAGTACTTCTAGTAAAAATAGATGCACTATACATTAAATAATTATTTCTTGATATATTTTTTAGTCTGAGAACCTTTATCATTTGTACATTTAATAAAGTACAAACCACTTGTATTATCACTTATATCTATAGTCGTTTCAGAAACATCAAGTTGATTTTTAATGATAATTAACCTTCCAAGAGCATCATAAACAGAAATAGTATCAAGCATTTGATTGTTAGATAGTAGCCTTATCATCCCGTTTCCTGGATTAGGTGCTATACTAAAATCTGTAAACGTTTCTGAAGCTACACCAAGAACTTTAGTTTCAAAAAAGAGCTCAAAACGATTAGGAAACTGTTCTTTTAATGATTCAAACTCATATGTAGTTTTACTAAGGTTTGTAGTTACACCTGTAGCAAAATCTAAAAGGTAAACGTTTACAGTATTTAATAAATCACCCTGTATATGATCTATATCAATTTGATACAAAGTACTAGTATCTATTTGAGAAGAGAAGCCAAGAGGTATCCTCATGCTCTCATCAAAAGATTCACGCCCTTGTATTCCTAATTCTACTTCACTGTCTGGTATACCAGAAAAAATAGAAAGTACACTGGCAAGTCTAGTGCTGTCATACCCGGCGTCTACGTTACTTGTAGCATTTTCTGTAAAACCAACTAAGGTATTTGATGTAAAGTCGAACTCTGGATTAGTAATTGACACCCATATTTTGTTTTCTTCTTCACTTGCTGTTCTTAAAGTTACGTTACCGGTAGTTTGACGCATTCTATTCGTGAAAATAGCGGTACCCGAATTAACAGGCGTACCCCCATCTTCTGGATCGAGATCGGTATCTGAAACACTTAATTTAATACCAAATCCTTGAGATGTTGCTATAACACCATTAGGCTCGGTATCACCTCCTGTAGAATTATCACTACTTGCCTTTACTCCTCCCATCAAATTATACATAGAGAGATCTTCCATACTAAAGTTAGCAGTAAGATATCCCGGAAATTCTGTAGAAGGTTCTGTAATATGCTCCCAAAAATAAACTTCATCTATTGCATGATTAATTCTTATAAAATCGTCTGCAGAAATTGGCGAAGCATATGGATTTGAGATAATATTTGGACTCCCATTTCTATCTGTCTTAAAGATTAAGTCTTTAACTACTAGTCCATTATTTAACGTTCCGTCATTAAATAATAAATCAAAACTACCTACTGTTTGCAAATCTGGTTGTGGTCTTGCAAAGTAACCCTCTGCAATGTTTAAAACACCTGAATGAAGTATCCAATTGTCACCATTATCATCTGCAAAATTTTCAGCTAAAGGAAATTCTGCAGCAACAGCTGGGTTAGGAACAAAAAGATTTGTGTCATGTCTACGTACGCTATGCCCTGCAGCAAAAACACTACTAGCTTGTTCACCTGCCATAGGGCTTCCCGTCAAGATGAAATCACGTGGATCAAGTACCGGTGTAGTTACATGTACATTAATACTCCCATTATTAGTCGTAGTAGCTAAAGATGATCTTTGCACAAAACTAGCAGTATGTTCCACGTCTAAGACTCCGATAACGGTAACATCTCTTTTCACATCTAGATAATCTCCCGCAGCGATAGTCATCGTGTTTCCAGAATTTACAGTAATGCTACATGCATCTAAGCTACCATGTGTGGTTGTATTATAATCTGAATTAATAACGGCGTTCATAGTTATATCTGGAACACCATTTGTCCACATTCCATTTGTAAACGTTGTAATTCCATTACAGGGAAGATTATTAATTGCATTAGGTAACTGTTGTAAATACCTTGACCCCATCTCTCTAATTGACGCAGAATCAAAATGTATATCATCACCAATATCTGTAAGACCTATATTTTCTACATAAGCTGTATGCGGAATCCTATTAGGTGTATCTTCTAGATACGCTTGTACTAGTTCAGCGTCAGAAAATAAACCCCTAAAACTCATGTAATTGGGTGTTAATCCACCACAAATAAAAGGTGTTGTAGCGTCAGCCACATTAATATCATCTCTCATACTATTAATTAAATCATCATAAAAAGCATAATATGCAGGAACATTATCTCTATCTCGCTCTCCTTGATGCCAAAGAATCCCCTTAAAAATAAATGAAGGGTTTTGTGACATACACGCATTTACTCTATCAACGGCATCATCATAGAGTTCATCATCAACTCTCCATTCTCCAGGTCGATCAAAACCAGTTGCTCGTCTTGCTGAAGGAATAAAGACTATAGTTACATTAGGGTTTGCTGCCTTATAATCTATCGCAAATTGAATATCTAATCCCATCCGACCATCAACAGCATTTCTATGCTGTAAAGGTACAGTTGCAGGTATTAAATCACCATCATCATTACCTTCTCTTCCCCACTGTAAAGTACCAGCTGGGTGTACTGCTCCATTATCAAAATCTGGTCTACCTACCATATTAGATTGTCCCGCAAGTAAAAAAACATGTGTTTCTTGACTGTTTGCACTAAATATTGTTGATAAAATAATTGTAAATAATAATAAAAATTTCATAATATGGGTATTTGAAATTAGGTGTTAAATTGGTTAAAAAAATTATGGCTGTTATTAGAAAATATAGACCACGATTTATACAGTTTTCTTAAACACTTCTCTAACTAAAATATACAAAATTGCAGATAGAAATCATGTTAATATAGAAATTCTTATTAAGAGCTAAATACACTATTTTACAAGTATATAGCCGTAATATCTATTCTATCTCCATCGTTAAAAACACTAGTGAATGAAGCTCCAACATCTCTTCCACCACCAAAAACGGCTCCTTTCATATGTATGCTATGTAGGCCTGCCTCAAGACTAACTAGAATAGATTGTGAATTATAGACAAAACCAGTCGCTGTGTCACAGGTAAAATTAGAATATGTACTACTCGAGATTCCATAACTGGTACTCGTATCTTCTGAAGTTCCATCTCCAAGGTGAAAATAATTTTGTGCTATCTTAACACGACCATCATTTACATTACTTGTACCGTCAAAGCTCAAAAACTCAACAGGTATATAATAGTTAATAATCACAAGCGCTCTTTTTTCAAGAGTAAAGTTTCTTTGATAGAGGGCACCACTATTTAATTCTGAAAATTCTCCAGATTGCACACTAACAGGAATAGGTATATTGCTATCTGAACTCAACAATCTTGATTGTGGATTTAAACGAAAGTTACCATCACTATCAACTAATACATTATACAAATTACTTCCTCCAGCATTCAAACTTTCATTAGTGGCATTTAAAGCCTCTATTCGTATCTCACTATTTGCTCCTGCAATGTGTAAATCCTGTTGGGGTGCAAGGACACCAATACCTACCTGTGCATAAGCATTAGAACTAAAGCATATAATTAATAATAAATAATATTTAATCATAGTTTTATAAATAAATTACTGAAATATCTAAACGATCATCACTACCAAATATGCCTCTAAATGAAGCATCTGCAGTTAATCCACCTCCAAATACAGCTCCAAACATATGGATGCTATAGGTTCCTGGATCTAAAGAAATGATTTCTGAGTGTGAGTTCACTATAGAATTAGTAGCTGCATCGCTTATAAAATTAGAATACACATTACTAGCCATCCCATAAGCTCTGCTCGTGTCTGCTGTTGTGCCGTCTCCTATATAAAAAAAGTTATGTGCTATCTTTGCTCTACCATCTGTTATTTCGGCTAAACCATCAAAGCTTAAAAATTCTATAGAAATATGGTAGTTAATCACAACTAATGCTCTTTGCGTTAATGTGAAATTTTCTTGATACAGCTCGGCATCATTTAATCCTGAATCTGCATCAGTTTGAACAACTACAGGAGTTAGTAATCTTGCTGTAGATAGTAATAAACCCGATTGAAGCCCTAAAGACAGATCACCGCTAGTATCAACCATCAAATTGTAATTATTAACCCCTCCAAGGTTATTAATATTATTAGTATTGTCTAAGCCCTCTACTCTTATAGTACTACCTGAACCCGCAATGTGCAAAGCCTCTTGAGGATCTGAAGTATTTATACCTACTTGTGCATAGGTGTTAGCAAAACAACTACATAGTAATATGATAAGTATTTTTAATTTATTCATAATTAGTGTAAATTTAATAGTGTAAATCAAATAGTGTTTAGTTACCTAAAGATGGAGCATCAGCTTCTCCAGATAGACATTTACAAGCGTCGGAATCTGCTCCGTCTTGAGAAGTGCCTATACCGTGTGAATCATCTGTTAATAAATTATTATCAGTATTAGGAACACCGTTAGAGTCAACAGTAGCACCTAAGTTTTTAATTATTCCATTCATGAATGTTCCTGTAAAGTCAGGACCACTATTACCTCCATCTAAACTTGAGTTTTCTAGATCTGCTAATGTGTAATCTCCATCACCTTCTATAGCATCTGCACAACCATCACCATCACTATCAAGATCAAGATGATTGGGAATGCCATCTCCATCTAGGTCTATTCCAGTGCAGCTACCTGCAATAAAAAATTCTTTAAAAAATAAACCCATGTTACCACTTGGCCTTTCAGCTGTGAACTCGAGAACAGTGATTGGATTAGGAAATGACAGTACAATATCACCACCATTTGATCCATTACCTATATTTGCCCCAGCTGATTGTAAATAATCTCCAGTAGTTGGATTGTTAAGTAGAGAAATATCACCACCTGGAGGAAAAGGCCCAAACACAGGTTGTTCTGAAAAATTTCCATATATTTCTGATGCATCTACATCTCCTAATCTAAAAGAAAAATCTGTAACATTTACAGGTGTTGTTGTTCCTGTATCAAAAAACTCTATCCTATATATGATTCGTCTATCAACTGGGGTAGATAAATCTATTTGACTTGGACTGTTGTTAATATTTACAATTGTACTTGCTTGAATTGCAGGAGTTACATTTAAAAATGTACGAGGAAACCCATTACGACTTGCAGCTACCAATACTTCTGTAAATCTAAAATCTACACCTGTATCAGAAAAATTTGTTATCGTGTATGAGTTATTTACATCAAGAGGAATTACGGATATAATAGGACCAAACTCGTCAAGTAAATCAAAAACTTCATTACAGCCTTCATCAATATCAGAGATACCATCATTATCATCATCTTGATCCTCTCTATTAAGCACTAAATCACCATCACAATCATCAGCAGGACCAGTACATTGTAAAATAGACGGATAGTTATGTACTTGAAGTGCTCCCTTTGCATTACCTATTTCTAGTATCCAATCACCATCTGCACCAGTTACATTAGTAGATGCTGATAGTATTAAATCTGTGTTTTTCTGTATATATGCAATAGCATCTAAGCCCTTCTTGCCTTTAGCAAAATTACATCCATAGACATACAAATTAGTTATTAAAGATTGAGGAGTAGAGGTTTTTGTTTTAATAAACAGCGTTATTTCTTCTTTATTAAGCCATTGCCCGTTTATTAAAAGTTCTCCAGGACGACCATGTGTTACAAGATGTAACGCGTCTAAGTTACTCTTTTTTAAAGCCTCTCTGAGAAAACCCTCAGGATGATCAACTGTATTATCTATCCAAATTGAGCTTTTAGAAAAATCACGATCTGACACCTTAGAATTTACTGCTATTAGATCTGCATCCTGATCTTTACACGATATAGTATTTCCTGATGCTTGCGCTACAAATAGATCAGCGCATGCCTCACTTGCAATAGATGAAATCTTTGCATCTACATTTAAGGCAACACCTACTAAAAGTATTGACACTAATAATATATTTTTATAATTCATATTTGTATTAATAAATCTAAAATGGTACATATTATAATATAATTCGCTCTAATCTAAAAACTTAGATTATGGTCTATATCACAAACATAATTAAAATAAACAAAAACGAGGTTAAAATACTTATTTATTCGATATAATGTAATATTTTGTAGGAATTTAAAACAAGATATGATTTGACTAAATACGCGTTAATTTGTGATGTTTTAATCAAATAAACACACGTAGTCTTTATAATCCCATATATAATGCAGAGTAAGGGTCTAATTTATTGATGACAAAGCCAGGTATCCTTTTATAAATTAACAATCAGTAGATTTTAAATACAAAAAAAAGCACCTTGATTTAATTTCATTAAATCAAGGTGCTTTTAGAGTAATATATATAAAACTAAGCCTCTCCTGTAGGCCCAAAATTAATAGGGATCGCAGGTTGCTTTTGTTCTTTAATAGGTCCGTGTTGTTTTTCAAACCTAGTAACATTTTCATGTAAGGCTTTTAAAAAGCGTTTTGCATGTTGCGGTGTTAGGACAATTCTAGCTTTTACTTTACTTTTTGGAACTCCTGGCATTATGGATACAAAATCTACCACAAATTCAGATTGGGAGTGATTGATAATTGCTAAGTTGCTGTATATGCCTTGTGCTACTTCAGCGTCTAGTTCTATATTTAATTGTCCTTTTTTATGGGTTTCTTTTTGATCTGCCATTTTTTGAATATTTAATATTTTTGCGTACGCTAAAAAAGCTACGCTGTTACTAGTATAAAAATACAAAATCCCGAGACTAACGAAACGGGATTTTGATATTTACTATAAGGTTAAACTTTATATTAGTTAAAGTTCACTTCTTCTTTTTCCTTAGACATTTCTTCGAGCTCTTGTTTAGAACCCACGATAATTGTATCATATCTTCTCATACCAGTACCCGCCGGAATACGCTTACCTACAATAACGTTTTCCTTAAGACCTTCTAAGCTATCAACCTTACCTGCTACCGCAGCTTCGTTTAATACTTTAGTTGTCTCCTGAAATGATGCCGCTGAGATAAATGACTTCGTTTGTAGCGATGCTCTGGTAATACCCTGTAGAATAGGAGTTGCTGTTGCGTTAACCGCATCTCTTGCTTCTACTAAGGTCTTATCTGCTCTTCTTAAAATAGAATTCTCATCACGTAACTCTCTGGCAGTAACCATCTGTCCTTCCTTAAGGTTGCTTGACTCACCTGCGTTTTCAACTATTTTAAGACCAAATATCTTATCGTTCTCTTCAATAAAGTCAGATTTATGAACTAGTTGGTTCTCTAAGAAAGTTGTATCTCCACTATCAACAATACGTACTTTACGCATCATCTGGCGAACAACAACCTCAAAGTGCTTGTCATTAATCTTCACCCCTTGTAAACGATATACTTCTTGTACTTCGTTCACTAAGTACTGCTGTACAGCAGATGGTCCTTTAATTCTCAAGATGTCTGCTGGGGTTATAGAACCGTCTGAAAGCGGCATTCCTGCACGTACATAATCATTTTCTTGTACAAGAATCTGATTACTTAACTTTACTAGATACTTCATTACTTCTCCTAGCTTAGACTCTACGATAATCTCACGGTTACCACGTTTAATTTTTCCGAAGGAAACAACACCATCAATCTCACTTACTACAGCAGGATTAGAAGGGTTACGTGCTTCAAACAATTCTGTTACACGTGGTAAACCTCCAGTAATATCACCTGCTTTTGCAGATTTACGTGGAATCTTTACAAGAATCTTACCTATCTTAATTTTCTCTCCATCTTCTACAGATATCAAGGCACCTACTGGTAAGTTATACGAACGAATTACTTCATCCTTTTTACCCATAATTTGTAATGTAGGTATCTTCTTCTTATCTCTAGATTCTGAAATTACTTTTTCTTGGAAACCAGTCTGTTCATCTATCTCAACCTGGTATGTAATACCTTGTTCAATATTTTCATACTTGATCTTACCAGCAAATTCTGAAATAATAACACCGTTATATGGATCCCATTGTGACACAACATCACCAGCTTTTAGTTTATCGCCATCTTTAACAAAGATGGTAGAACCGTACTGAATACTGTTAGTACTTAATGTAATTCCTGTTTTAGTATCAACTAATTTGACTTCTGAGGTACGAGAGATAACTATATCGATAGGCTTCCCTTCATTATCTTCTCCTTTAACCGTCTTAAGATCTTCAATCTCAGCAATACCATCAAACTTAACAGTTAATTTGTTTTCATCTGAGATGTTACTTGCAACCCCACCAACGTGGAATGTACGTAGTGTTAACTGTGTACCTGGTTCTCCAATAGATTGTGCTGCTACAACACCTACAGCTTCACCTCGCTGAACCATTTTATTGGTTGCTAAGTTTCTACCGTAGCATTGTGTACAGATACCTTTTTTAGCTTCACAAGTAAGTGCAGAGCGTACTTCTACCGTTTCTAACGGAGAAGCTTCAATCGCTGCAGCTGCTTTTTCATAAATATGTTGTCCAGATTCTACTAAAACTTCTTTAGTCAATGGATTGATTACATCATTTAATGCAGTTCTACCCACAATACGTGCTCCTAATGTTTCAACAACCTCTTCATTCTTCTTTAATGATGAAACTTCAATTCCTCTAAGTGTACCACAGTCTTCTTCATTAACAATTACATCTTGAGACACATCTACTAGACGTCTTGTTAAATATCCTGCATCTGCAGTTTTAAGTGCTGTATCGGCAAGACCTTTACGGGCACCGTGTGTAGAGATAAAGTATTCAAGAATTGAAAGACCCTCTTTAAAGTTAGAAAGAATCGGGTTTTCAATAATTTCTCCTCCTCCACTGTTAGATTTTTTAGGCTTCGCCATTAATCCACGCATACCTGTAAGCTGACGAATCTGTTCTTTAGATCCACGTGCTCCAGAGTCAAGCATCATATACACTGAGTTAAATCCTTGCTGGTCTTCACGAATACGCTTCATAGACAATTCTGTCAATTCTGCATTCGTTGCTGTCCAGATATCAATAACTTGGTTATAACGCTCGTTGTTTGTAATAAGACCCATATTATAGTTTCCTACAATTGCATCTACTTGCGCGTTTGCATTATCAATCATCTGCTGCTTCTCTGGTGGTATAATAATATCACCAAGACTGAATGATAGTCCACCTTCAAAGGCAAACTTATAACCTAAAGTCTTAATTGCGTCTAGGAAATCTGCTGTTTCTGGCACACTTGTTACTGCAAGGATATCTCCAATAATATCACGTAATGACTTTTTAGTCAAAACTTCATTTATATAACCTGCAACTTCCGGTACGTGCTCATTAAATAGTACTCTACCTAAAGTAGTCGTAATAACCTGTAATTTTAATACGCCGTTCTCATCAAAATCTTTAGTCCTAATTTTGATTTCTGCATTAAGATCAACCATCTTCTCATTGTAAGCAATCATTGCTTCTTCTGCAGAATAAAATGTTAATCCCTCCCCTTTTACCGTTACGTCTTTTGTAGACTTACGAAGTTTAGTCATATAATAAAGACCCAAAACCATATCCTGAGAAGGTACTGCTACTGGCGAACCGTTAGCAGGATTCAAGATATTGTGTGATGCCAATAATAATAATTGACATTCTAGAATTGCTTCTGGTCCTAATGGAAGGTGAACTGCCATTTGATCTCCATCAAAATCAGCATTAAAGGCCGTACATACTAATGGGTGTAACTGGATTGCTTTACCTTCAATTAATTTTGGTTGGAAAGCTTGTATACCTAGTCTGTGCAACGTAGGCGCACGGTTAAGCATTACAGGATGTCCTTTTAATACATTTTCAAGAATATCCCATACTACTGGTTCTTTCTTGTCTATTATTTTTTTTGCAGATTTTACAGTTTTTACAATACCACGCTCAATCAACTTACGTATCACGAATGGCTTGTATAATTCTGCTGCCATGTCTTTAGGAATACCACATTCAAATAATCTAAGTTCTGGTCCTACAACAATTACAGAACGTGCAGAATAATCTACACGCTTACCAAGTAAGTTTTGACGGAAACGACCTTGCTTCCCTTTCAATGAATCTGAAAGTGATTTTAATGGACGGTTACTATCTGTTTTTACAGCAGAAGACTTACGTGTATTATCAAAAAGTGAATCTACAGATTCCTGTAGCATACGCTTTTCATTACGTAAAATTACTTCTGGTGCTTTAATCTCCATTAATCGCTTTAAACGATTGTTACGGATAATTACACGACGGTATAAATCATTTAAATCTGAAGTTGCAAAACGTCCTCCATCTAGTGGTACTAATGGACGTAATTCTGGTGGTATGACAGGTACAACCTTCATAATCATCCACTCCGGATTATTCTCTCTATTCTTATTCGCATCACGTAACGCCTCTACAACCTGAAGTCTTTTAAGAGCCTCTGTTTTACGTTGCTTAGATGTTTCGTTATTTGCTTTGTGACGTAACTCAAATGATAAATCATTTAAATCTATAAGTTTTAACAAGTCTATTAGACATTCTGCACCCATCTTAGCGATAAACTTATTTGGGTCTTCATCATCTAAGTACATGTTTTCTTGTGGAAGGCTGTCTAGAATAGTTAAATACTCTTCTTCTGTTAAGAAATCTAGTTTATGTACTGGTTCGCCTTCTTCATTTTGTGCGATACCGGGTTGTATTACTACATAGCGCTCGTAGTAAATGATCATATCTAATTTCTTAGATGGTAAACCAAGTAAATATCCTATTTTATTAGGTAAACTACGGAAATACCAAATATGCGCTACTGGCACTACAAGACTAATATGTCCTACTCTATCTCTACGTACTTTCTTTTCTGTGACCTCTACACCACAACGATCACAAACGATCCCTTTGTAGCGAATTCTTTTATATTTACCACAAGCACACTCGTAATCCTTAACAGGACCAAAAATACGCTCACAGAATAAACCGTCACGCTCAGGTTTGTGCGTACGGTAGTTTATTGTTTCTGGCTTTAAGACTTCACCTTTAGATTCTGCTAAAATAGCTTCTGGTGATGCTAATCCTATTGAAATTTTTTCAAATTTCTTTGCCGGTTGTTCATGATTATTTCTTGCCATAATGCTCTAAAATAAATTGTAATGTTGTTAAAAATGAAATTTTAATCAATACTTAAAATTTCCGAAGAAAATCAATAAAGTCCCCACCGAAGTGAGGATTCCATTTATTCTTCTAATCTAATGTCAAGTCCTAGACCCTTCAGCTCGTGCATTAATACATTGAACGATTCTGGAAGACCCGGCTCTGGCATCGCTTCACCTTTAACAATACTCTCGTATGTCTTAGCTCTACCGATAACATCATCAGATTTAACAGTCAATATTTCTCTAAGCGTACTCGAAGCGCCATATGCCTCAAGTGCCCATACCTCCATCTCACCAAAACGCTGACCACCAAACTGTGCTTTACCACCTAAAGGTTGTTGTGTAATTAATGAATAAGGTCCTATAGAACGTGCGTGCATCTTATCATCTACCATATGCCCTAACTTAAGCATATAGATAATTCCAACTGTTGCAGGCTGGTCAAAACGTTGACCTGTTCCACCATCATATAGATATGTATGTCCAAAACGTGGAATACCAGCTTCATCTGTCAACTCATTGATCTGGTTTATTGTTGCACCATCAAAAATAGGAGTCGCATACTTACGTCCTAGTTTTTGACCAGCCCAACCTAGCACCGTTTCATAAATCTGACCAATGTTCATACGTGAAGGTACCCCTAGTGGGTTCAACACTATATCTACTGGAGTTCCATCCTCTAAGAATGGCATATCTTCATCTCTAACGATTCTTGCAACAATACCTTTGTTACCGTGACGTCCTGCCATCTTATCTCCTACTTTTAGCTTACGCTTTTTAGCGACATAAACTTTAGCAAGTTTTAAGATTCCAGAAGGTAACTCATCTCCTACAGAGATCGTAAACTTGTCACGACGAAGGTTTCCTTGTAAATCGTTTTCTTTAATTTTATAGTTGTGCATTAAATCTGCAACCAACGCATTTGTAGTGTCATCCGTAGTCCAAGTACCACCTGTTAAGTGTATGTAATCATCTACAGAATTTAGCATTTTTAAGGTGAATTTCTTCCCTTTAGGGAAAACAACTTCACCAAGATCATTATGTACACCTTGCGCTGTTTTACCAGAAACAATAGTAAATAATTTTTCAACTAACGTTTCTTGTAACCCATCAAACTTAGCATCAAACTGTGCTTCTAGGATTTCGATATCTTCTTTATCCTTAGCTCTCTTACGTTTATCTTTTACAGCTCTTGCAAATAACTTTTTGTTAATCACAACACCGCGTAAAGAAGGCGAGGCTTTTAAAGATGCATCTTTTACATCTCCAGCTTTATCACCAAAAATAGCACGAAGTAATTTTTCTTCTGGAGTAGGATCACTTTCTCCTTTTGGAGTAATCTTACCTATCAATATATCTCCAGGCTTCACTTCTGCACCAATACGGATCATTCCATTTTCATCAAGGTCTTTTGTTGCCTCTTCTGAAACGTTAGGAATATCATTAGTAAGCTCTTCGTTCCCTAATTTAGTATCTCTTACTTCTAGAGAATACTCATCTATATGAATAGAGGTAAATATATCTTCACGTACTACTCTTTCTGAAATTACAATCGCATCCTCAAAGTTATATCCTTTCCAAGGCATAAAGGCTACCTTCATATTACGTCCTAGTGCAAGCTCCCCTTTTTCGGTTGCATACCCTTGACATAATACTTGACCTTTCTTAACTCTATCGCCTTTAGCAACAATAGGCTTAAGGTTGATAGAAGTACCTTGATTGGTTTTTCTAAACTTAACTAATTTATACGTTTTCTCATCACTCTCAAAACTCACCATACGAGCTTCTTCAGAACGATCGTACTTAATAGTAATTTCACGAGAATCTACGTATTCTACAAGACCGTCTGCTTCTGCATTAATCAATACTCTAGAATCACTAGCTACTTGTCTTTCAAGACCAGTACCTACAATAGGAGAATCTGCAATTAATAAAGGTACTGCCTGACGCATCATATTAGATCCCATCAAGGCACGGTTGGCATCATCATGTTCCAAGAATGGAATCAATGAAGCTGATATAGATGATATCTGGTTAGGCGCAACATCTGCATAATTTACATCTGTTGTTTCTACTACCGGAAAATCACCTTCCATACGAGCAATCACCTTTGCAGAGTCTATAGTACCATCTTTAGTCAATGGTATGTTTGCCTGCGCTATTAATTGTCCTTCTTCTTCCTCTGCAGAAAGATAGATTGGCTCATTTTTAAAATCAATGTTACCTTCTGTTACCTTTCTATATGGAGTTTCAATAAACCCTAAGTTATTCACTTTTGCATACACAGAAAGTGAAGAAATTAATCCAATGTTTGGTCCTTCAGGTGTTTCAATAGGACAAAGTCTTCCGTAGTGCGTATAGTGCACATCTCGAACCTCAAATCCTGCTCTTTCTCTTGATAAACCTCCAGGTCCAAGGGCAGATAAACGACGCTTGTGCGTAATTTCAGCCAATGGGTTGGTTTGATCCATAAACTGCGATAATTGATTCGTTCCGAAGAAAGAATTTATCACAGAAGATAATGTCTTAGCATTAATCAAATCAATAGGAGTAAACACTTCGTTATCACGTACATTCATACGTTCACGAATTGTTCTAGCCATACGTGCAAGACCTACACCAAACTGAGATGATAACTGCTCACCTACAGTACGTACACGACGGTTAGATAAGTGATCAATATCATCAATCTCTGCTTTAGAGTTGATTAACTCAATTAAATATTTTACAATAGTAATGATATCTTCTTTGGTCAAGACTTGCTTGTCCATTGGGATATCTAACTGTAATTTTTTATTCATTCTATAACGTCCTACCTCACCTAAGTTATATCTCTGGTCTGAGAAAAACAACTTGTTGATAATACCACGAGCAGTCTCCTCATCAGGCGGTTCAGCATTACGCAATTGCCTGTAGATATGCTCTACCGCTTCTTTTTCAGAATTGGTAGGATCCTTTTGAAGTGTATTATGAATTATAGCATAATCTGACATGTGATTATCCTCTTTGTGCAGTAAGATGGTCTTGCTACCAGATTCGATAATCTCATCAATATGGTCTTTTTCTAGTACCGTATCACGGTCTAAAATAATTTCGTTACGTTCTATAGAGACTACTTCTCCAGTATCTTCATCAACAAAATCCTCATGCCAAGTCTTTAAAACACGTGCAGCAAGTTTACGACCTAAGTATTTTTTTAATCCTGTTTTAGACGCTTTCACTTCTTCGGCAAGATCAAATATTTCAAGAATATCTTTATCTCTTTCAAAACCGATAGCACGAAATAAAGTTGTAACAGGCAATTTTTTCTTTCTATCAATATAAGCGTACATAACGCTGTTGATATCGGTAGCAAATTCAATCCAAGATCCTTTAAAAGGAATTACTCTGGCAGAATATAATTTTGTTCCATTTGCATGGAAGGATTGTCCAAAGAACACACCAGGTGAACGGTGTAACTGTGATACTACTACACGCTCTGCACCGTTGATACAGAATGTACCCGATGGAGTCATGTAAGGGATAGTACCTAAATAAACGTCTTGTACAATTGTCTCAAAATCTTCGTGTTCTGGATCTGTACAATATAATTTTAAACGTGCTTTTAATGGCACGCTATACGTAAGACCACGCTCTATACACTCTTGAATAGCATATCTTGGTGGATCTACGAAGTAGTCTAAAAATTCTAATACAAACTGATTGCGTGTATCTGTAATAGGAAAGTTCTCTAAGAAAGTCTTGTAAAGTCCTTCTTGGCCTCTCTCATCTGATTTTGTTTCTAACTGGAAAAAATCCTGGAAGGATTTAATCTGAATATCCAGAAAATCCGGGTAATCCGGTTTGTTTTGGACAGAAGAAAAATTCAATCTTTCAGTTAACGTTGCTGACATCTATGGACGGAATTAATTTAATAAAACGGTGTGTGCGTATACCTTAAAATTTATAACCTATATATACACAAAATGGTTTAGGTCTTTCCGAGGGTATCGGAAGACCTAAACCTTAAGGTTTGAAAGGGTTAGAACTTATTTAAGTTCAACCTCTGCTCCAGCTTCTTCTAATTGAGCTTTTAAAGCTTCTGCTTCATCTTTAGAAACACCTTCCTTGATTGGAGAAGGAGCGTTGTCTACTAAATCTTTAGCGTCTTTAAGACCAGCACCAGTTAATTCCTTAACTAGTTTTACAACTGCTAGTTTAGAACCACCAGCAGCAGTAAGGATCACGTCAAATTCTGACTGCTCCTCAGCGGCGTCTCCACCACCAGCACCACCAGCTGCAACAGCAACAGCTGCAGCAGCAGGTTCGATACCGTACTCATCTTTTAATATAGTTGCTAATTCGTTAACTTCTTTTACTGTAAGGTTAACTAATTTTTCTGCGAAATCTTTTAAGTCTGCCATTTTCTATCGTTTTAATTTAATTTGTATTATTTGTATTTAATTAGTGCATTAAGTATTAACCTCTTTCTTGAAGTGTCTTAACAATTCCCGCAATTGTACCACCACCACTCTTAAGAGCAGAGATAACATTTTTAGCAGGTGATTGTAATAAGCCAATAATATCTCCAATAACTTCTTCTTTAGATTTGATGTTAACTAGATTTTCTAGTTGATCATCCCCTACATAGATAGCTTCTTCAATATATGCTCCTTTCAATAAAGGCTTTTCAGATTTTTTTCTGAATTCTTTAATAACTTTTGCTGGTGCATTACCAGTTTCTGAAAACATTATAGAGGTGTTCCCCTTTAACGTTTCAGGAAGTGCTCCAAATTCTTTATCTGATCCTTCCATTGCCTTCTCAAGCAATGTATTTTTAACTACAGCTAACTTTACTCCAGCTTTAAAACAAGCACGACGTAAGTTAGAAGTTTGTAAAGCGTTTAATCCTGAAATATCTGCTAAATAGATAATAGGATTATCAGTTAACTGCGCAGTTAAAGTTTCAATTACTTGTGATTTTTCTTCTCTTGTCATAATTTCTATCTTTTACTGATCACTAAAGCGTTTTGTATCAATCTCTACACTAGGACTCATCGTACTAGACATAAAAATACTCTTGATATAAACACCTTTTGAACCTTGCGGCTTCAGCTTTACGAGTGTAGTTAATAATTCTTTTGCGTTTCCTGCAATCTTGTCTGCATCAAAAGATGCTTTTCCAACTGCTGCGTGTACAATCCCAGTCTTATCAACTTTAAAGTCAATTTTACCAGATTTTACATCAGAAACTGCCTTAGCGACATCCATTGTTACCGTACCTGTCTTTGGGTTTGGCATTAGTCCACGAGGTCCTAACACACGACCTAACGGCCCTAATTTACCCATAACACTTGGCATAGTGACAATAACATCAACATCTGTCCATCCTCCTTTAATTTTATCGAGGTACTCGTCTAACCCCACGAAATCTGCACCAGCTGCTGTAGCTTCTGCTTCTTTATCTGGAGTAACTAGCGCCAATACTTTAACGTCCTTACCAGTACCATGTGGTAAAGTAACAACGCCTCTAACCATCTGGTTTGCTTTACGTGGGTCTACATTAAGACGCACAGCTAAGTCCACAGAAGGGTCAAAGTTTGTATTGGTGATATCTTTAATTAAAGCAGATGCTTCATCTACCGTGTAGGCTCTATCCTCCACTTTTGATGTTGCTTCTTTTTGCTTTTTAGTTAATCTTGCCATTTTAATAGATTATTTTCTTGATTAAAAAGGAGCTGCTCCTTTAATTTTTACACCCATAGAGCGCGCTGTACCAGCAACCATTTTCATTCCAGACTCAACTGTAAATGAATTTAAATCTGGCGCTTTATCTTCTGCAATAGCTCTTACTTGATCCCAAGTAATGGTAGCTACTTTACGTACATGCGGTTCACCTGAGCCACTTTTAATTTTGGCAGCTTCTAGTATTTGCACTGCAGCTGGAGGAGTTTTAATTACAAAGTCAAAAGACTTGTCCTTATAAACCGTAATCGCAACTGGAAGTACTTTACCCTGCTTGTCTTGAGTTCTTGCGTTAAACTGCTTACAAAACTCCATAATATTCACACCAGCCGCACCTAATGCAGGTCCTACTGGAGGAGATGGATTTGCAGCACCGCCCTTAACTTGCAGTTTTACTACTTTATCAATTTCTTTTGCCATTTCTAAAATTTATATCGGATATTCATAAGTGGAAGCCTAAGAATAAACCTATTATAATGTAACAATTAAATTTTCTCTACTTGCATATAACTCAATTCTAATGGTGTCTTTCTTCCGAAAATCTTAACCATTACCTCAAGCTTACGCTTTTCTTCGTTGATTTTCTCAACTGTACCATTAAAACCATTAAAAGGCCCATCAATTACTTTGATGGTCTCTCCTATTGTAAACGGTATGTTAACATTGTCATCCTGTATCGCTAACTCATCTACTTTTCCTAGCATACGGTTAACCTCTGCTTGCCTTAAAGGCACTGGCTCACCACCTTTAGTTTCACCTAAGAAACCAATAACACCATTTATGGATTTGATTATATGCGGTATTTCTCCAGCAAGACTTGCCTGAACCATAATATATCCAGGAAAGAAAACACGTTCTTTCTGTACCTTCTTACCATTACGTACTTGTATAACCTTTTCTGAAGGAACAAGTATTTGCTCGATATAATCCGCTAAATTAAGACGCGTTATCTCAGATTCAAGATACGCCTTAATCTTATTTTCTTGTCCGCTCACAGAACGAACAACATACCATTTTTTTGTGCTTTTTGTTTCAGTCATCCTAATTACGACTTAATCCATTCAAAATAGTTCTCGATTGCACCACTAAACACAGTATCAATACCCCAAATAAGCAACGCTAATACCACAGAAAAAACTGCAACAATAACTGTTAATCGTTGTGCTTCTGCCCAAGTAGGCCAAGTCACGAAATTCGTGAGCTCGTTCCAAGATTCTTTTATATAATCAACCATTGTATTTTGGTTTTTTAAACTTTATTAAAAGACTAAAAATCTAATCTTTACTAATGCACGGGATGGGAGACTCGAACTCACGACACCTGGTTTTGGAGACCAGTGCTCTACCAACTGAGCTAATCCCGTATGTACGGCTTTAAATACTAATTTTACCTATTAGAATGCTGTACCCGTTATAAAAGTCAAGGCGTCCGCCAATGGCAGACACCTTTAACCTTTTTTATTCTTAACTAATAATTACTCTATAATCTCAGTAACCTGACCTGCACCTACTGTTCTACCACCCTCACGGATTGCAAAACGTAAACCTACGCTCATTGCGATTGCAGAAATCAACTCAACATGAATTGTTAAGTTATCTCCAGGCATAACCATCTC
>JALZVC010000127.1 GCA_023301205.1 Flavobacteriaceae bacterium | reverse complement strand
CCCATTTTCCCTTTATTAATTGACTTATAAAATTTTTCAATTGCTTTTAATGCATCTGCAACGTTTGCATCTGGATGACGTTCTTTATAAGTAAGCAATAAAGCGGTAAAAAGGTTGACCTTTGTAAAATCGTCAATACTAAAAATGGTGTTCCTAACATGCGGGAGAATAGCTAGTTTACTAGATGCTCCATAAAAGAAACCAGTTTTAACAAGCAGTTTGTACACTTCTTTTTTATGAAGTGGTTGCATATCATTATAGGTAATAGGTAATAAACTTATATATTTGTTTATCCAACCATTACCGGCAGGGTTTATAGCCATGTTTTTTGTGTTTAACAGCAAATAACTCGTTGTAAAGATACGTTAACATATTATTAATGGCTTTGAGAAAACTATTATAGTAGTTTTGCTGTAACTATATTATTAATTAGACTTTATTTAAAAAATAACTATGAAAAACATGAAATTATTTGGGGCAATTGGTGTCTTGCTTTTAGCTTCGGCAGCCATCTTCCTAACTTCAGCAGATCACATTGATGCACCAGGAGTAGCATCTACATCTTCTGATATAGCGGATTTGTATGCATTTGAAGGTGATAATCCCAATAACACGGTATTAATTGCAACTATTCAAGGGCCATTAACGCCAGGAGATGTTACTAACAATGCCGAATTTGACGAGGATGTAATGATTCAGTTTAATATTGACAATACTGGCGATTTTGTAGAAGATTTAGTAATTCAGGCAATTAGGCGTGGTGATTCTATGTATTTCTTTGGACCAATAGTCCCTGGTAATGTGGGAGTAACAGGACAGATAGAAACTTCTGGACCTATGTTGAGTGTTCGTATTACTACAGAAGAAGATATTGAGCCTGTAACTAATATAGTAGATGGTATGTCTGTTTTTGCAGGGCCAAGAAGAGATGGATTTTTCTTTGATTTTAATAGATTTAACTTAGTAGCTGCTGGAGAAGTTGCACCAGAAGGATTTTTGCCTCCTGGAGAAGCTTCAGATTTCTTTGAAGACTTAAATGTATTAGCTGTGAGTGTTGAAGTGCCAAACGCGATGTTGGGTGAAGCACCGCCTCACGTAGGTGGAGTTTTAGGAATTGAAGGATTACCAAATGCTTACAACGTTTGGGTAACTACTAAAAGAAAGCAGTAATTAATTATAATAGGTAAATAAAACAATATGAAAACATATAAATTTCCAATATATATACTTACTGTTTGTGCTGCATTATTTTTCGTAGCCTGTAGTAATGACGATGATAATATAATAGACCAATCAACCTGTGATGACGGCTTGCAAAATGGTGATGAAGAAGGAGTAGATTGCGGAGGTACCGTTTGTGAACCTTGTGCAATGGGACTTGATTTTTCTGGTACATTCGTTCAAGAAGATGCTATGGGTCGTCCAGCTATTAATACCGTTTTTGGTGGTTCTGGAGATGTTAAGAACTTTTTTAATGTAGTCGCTATTTCTGAACGTCAAAATTTACAAGAGGGTCAAACAGAAACTTTTCAACAAACTTTTCAAAACACCTTAGAATTGTATCACGATGTATATGGAGCATCTTTAGGTGTTGATTTAGATTATGAGACCAATATTTTAGGATTAGATGCAGCAACTTTCACAACCGTTTTGGCAAACTTTGACGCCTTACAAGTAGCACCTCAAGGTGTTACAACGTATTTTGATGGTGTTAATGTGCTTACAGGAAGAACAATCAATGACGATGTAGTTGATATCTCACTTACATTAATTTTTGGTGGTATGACGGGAACTCGTTTTGATGGTAATAATGATACCCCTCAATTAACTACAGATGGAATTGATTTTGGAGATAGAGAAGTTGATGGTTTTCCTTATTTACAGGCTCCTAATAACTAGTTCTAATAAATTATTTACAATTAGAAAAGAGCAAGAGATTGCTCTTTTCTTTGTTTAAAATATAATACAATGATTAAGAAAGGACAATTTGTACTGCTTTTACTATCGAGTCTGTTGTATTTCTCTTGTGATTTAACTAAAGAAAAGTATAGCAAGTTTTTAAATAGTGAAGACTACAATGCTTACTTAGAAATTAAAAATATTAGTTATGAAAGTGCAAAAAAGAACAATCTATTTTGGTTAAATAGATTAGCTCCAGATAGCAGTGGTGTAGGCGATTTAGGTCCGTTAGCAGGAACCTACGGAGCGCTGTTTACCATAACAGGCGATGTCTCAAATTTAAAGAATGCAGAAGCCTTATATAAAAAAGCCTATAGTATTTCAGCAACAAATAAAGATGGCTATGCACGTGGTTTAGCTCAAAATTATATTTCTCAACATCGATTTAAAGAAGCACAACAATTACTTGAAGATACATACGCTGGCCCGACGAATAAGAGAGAAACAGAATTGCAACTTTTTGATGCTTACATGGAAACAGGAACGTATGATAAAGCGTTTGAAGCTTTAGAAAAAATAAAGAATACAAGCGATTATCATTATTTAATTCGTTTAGCAAAGTGGAGTGATTACCGGGGCGATCTCGATGCAGCAATTAATTACTTAGAAAAAGCTAAGACGATTGCAGAGTCTGGCGGATTAAAACCACTAAAAATATGGACATATACCAATCTTGGTGACTTTTATGGTCACGCAGGTCGTATAGATGAAGCGTATAATATGTATCTGCAAACACTAGCACTAGAACCCGATAATGCATATGCAAAGAAAGGGATTGCTTGGATTGCCTACTCCTATGAAAAGGATACCAAAGAGGCAAATAGAATTTTAGATACGTTGTTACAATCTCATAAAGTGCCAGAATATTATCTTTTAAAGGCTGAAATAGCTGAGTTTGACGGTAATTATATCGTCCAAAAAGAGAATTTACAATTATTTGAAGCGGCTGCAAGTAATCCTGATTATGGTGTAATGTATAATGCGTATTTAATTGAATATTATGCAAACTCTAATCTTAAAAAGGCCTTAGATATTGCGCAGCAAGAAGTCTTAAATAGAGCCACACCAGAAACCTATCAGTTACTAGCATTGGTGCAATTGCGCAATGGTTTTAATAAGAAAGCACTTTCAACAATTGAAAATTTTGTGGAAGGAAAGACAGAAGAACCTATGGCATTGTTGCACTCCGCTTATGTCTATAAAGCAAACGGTTTAGATGCTAAAGTAGCTGAGTTAAAACCCAAACTTGAAGATGCTGCTTTTGAGATTGGCCCTGTTTTATTAAAAAATGTACAACAATTATAAAACCATAGAAAACAGTATATCGTGAAATGTTGCATTAGCAAGATATTTGCAATTGAATTTTTAAATTTTTGCTGCTATGATTAAGGTGCAGAAATTGTACCTAAGGTATATAATTGAGTTAGCGTAGGGAATTCACTACCACCTTTTGGCTCTAGTGTAATACCAAAAGCCTGATTTTTTGGCACATTCTCAAATTTATAAACACCATATTCAGATGAAACGGCTGTTTTTTCATTAATAATCCCCATACTACTTGGTGTTAAAGGATCCATTAGTAATGACCATACTTGATATTCTTTATCTGCAGGAGCAACTGGCAAACCAGAGACGTCAATAAATGCAATTCCTTCCTTATTATTAAAGTACACTTTTACATAAGCATCTGGTGCAACGGCTTGATTTCCTGGTAATATTATGGTGGTGTATGCTTTGTTTCTAAATACTGCTAATACTTTATTTACCGCTTCAAGTGAACTTCGAGCAGCAGCTGTATCTTCTTTTAAAACAACATTCTGTGTATTAACAAGATTAAAATCATTTTGGATGTTATTTTTCTTATTTATGGACCAAAAAAGAGCTAAAATACATAGTATAGCGGCCGACCAACCTGTGATGCCTTTCCAGTTTACACCTTGCTCTTTTGTTATCCGTCGATTACCATGAATATCTTGTGATGGAATTGGTGGTGCTAAAGCGGCACCAAGACTAAGAAGGTTTCGCTCTATTTTTTCAATCTCTTGTTTTAGTTCGGGATGCTTTTTTAGTAAGGCAATGATCTCGTCCCTTTCCTTTTCTAGAAGAGAATCTGTAATATAAAGTTCCAATTTTCCAGATGCGATAAGTTCTTCCATAATTAATCTAAGGCTAATGTTCTTAATTCGTTGAGACAATTTATAATTCTTGTTTTCAAGGTGCTTAATGGTATATCTAATTGTTTTGCAGCGTCTATTTGTGTAAATCTTTAAAAAAAAATTAAATCAATATTACTAGTAAAAGTAGGCTTTAATTTTTTTTATAAATATAAGGATTAGTTAATGGTAAAATGTAATAAATAAAATTCTGCATTTTTTAAAAATACAGAATTCATAAAATAAAGACATAAACCTTATGAAATTAATTAAAAGTTAAAACGACTGTTAGTTAGTTGATAATTATAAATAATATTTATTTTTGAAAAAAAAACCAATTTATATGAAAATCTTTTTAACTCTAGGCTTATTACTTTTATTAAGTTCTAGTAATCTTTGGGCTCAAGATGCTCATAGTATTCTAGAGAATATGATGCAGCAACAGCGGGAACAAGGAAACCTACAAGAAGGTGATGTAACATTTCTAGTTACTAATGATCACGTAAGCGCAATTAGTGGTATTCACCACATTTATTATAGGCAGACCGTTAATGGTATTCCTATCATAGGTACAGAGTCTGACATTCATATGAAGGATGGAAAGGTATTTAAGCAATTTAATGGCTTTATACCAAATGCAAGACAAGCAGTTCAAAGTGCTAGTCCGGGTATTTCTGCGAAAAATGCAATTGAACGCGCAGCACTCTCTGAACAATATATAGCAACAAGTGATTTTGTATTGCTGAATAGAAATCTGGCAAGCAATACCTTTGTTTATTCTGATGGCGGTATTTCATTAAGCGAAATTCCAGTAGCATTGGTTTATGTAAAGACAGATAACGGCATTCTATTGGCATGGGATCTTGCAATTCAAGAAAAAGCACAAGAACATTGGTATAATATGCAAATAGACGCAGCAACTGGAGCTGTAATGTATAAGTTTGACTGGATGACGCAATGTAATTTTGAGCATAATCACAACGACGATCTTGAACATGAAGAATATTTAAATTATAATAAAAATTTATTAGATGCTCCTAGTAAAACTAAAGTAGCAAATGATAATTTAGCCTGTACAGAATGCTATGAAGTATTCGCACTTCCATTAGAAAGTCCATTTTTTGGAGATAGAACTATTGAGGTTTTGCCGGCAAATGATATTGCTTCACCTTTTGGATGGCACGATGTTAATGGTGTAGACGGAGCAGAATTTACAACCACTCGAGGGAATAATACAAATACTTATGAAGATGGAGATAATCAAGATTTTCAACCAGAAGGTAGTACAAATTTAGATTTTTCAGGATTTCCGTTTAGTCAAGCTTATAGTCCTGCAAATCAATCTGAAGAAGCTGCAATCACAAATTTATTTTACTGGACAAATTCTATACACGATGTACTTTATCAATACGGTTTTGACGCCGTGTCTGGGAATTTTCAAGAAAATAATTATGGTCAAGGCGGTGCAGGAAGCGACAGTGTAAACGCAGAAGCTCAAGATGGATCAGGTACGTGTAATGCAAATTTTGGGACGCCACCAGAAGGAGCAAACCCACAAATGCAGATGTTTATTTGTGGTGATAGAGATGGTGACTTTGATAATCTTGTAGTAGTTCACGAGTATGGACACGGTATTTCTACTAGACTAACTGGTGGAGCTGGAAATTCTGGTTGTTTACAAGGTAGCGAGCAGATGGGTGAAGGATGGAGTGATTATTATGGAGTTATGTTGACGATGACAGTAGATGATTTACCAGAAGATGCACGTCCAGTAGGGACATATCTTTTTAATCAAGGTCCTACTGGTAATGGTATTAGAGCATTTCCATATAGTACAGATTTAAGTGTTAATCCGCATACCTATGATGATATAATGACAGCGGCTCTCCCTCACGGAGTAGGATCTGTATGGGCAGAAATGCTTTGGGAAATGAGTTGGAGTCTAATTGGCGAGCACGGTTTTAGTGACGATTTTATGACGGTAACTGGAGATGTAAATCTTGATGCTGGAAATATTCAAGCATTATTATTAGTAACAGAAGGTTTAAAATTACAGCCTTGTGCTCCAGGGTTTGTAGATGGTAGAGATGCTATTTTAGCGGCAGACGTTGCTATTTACGGTGGAGCAAATGAATGTCTTATTTGGGATGCATTTGCTAAAAGAGGTTTAGGCTTAAGTGCTGATCAAGGAAGTTCTGCAAGTAGAACTGATGGAACAGAAGCTTTTGATACACCTTCTGGTTTTGCAAACTTTATTGCACCAGATGATTTATGTGAAAGCGAATTAATTATTACAGATGCAACAGGTGGAACCCCTTTTGGAGGTGTTTATAGTGGGCCAGGAGTTACAGATAATGGAGATGGATCTTCCTATACGTTTGATCCTGCAGCAGCAGGCGTAGGAGTGCATACAATCGTATATGATGTACCTCAAAGTATTTGTGCGATAGCATCTATAGATTCTGATACCATAGAAGTTTTTGCTGCACCAGATGCACCGACAACGACAGACGCACTATTAGTTTGTTTAAACGAAGAAGTAACTGTTACGGCAGTACTGAATGATCCGATTAATGTAATTAATTGGTATGACGCGCCAGAAGATGGTAATTTATTGGCTACTGGTGAATCGTACACTTTTGTTCCTACAGAAAACACAGTTGCTTATGCTCAAGAAGGACCGCTTTTCACAGAAAGTACTATAGTAGTTACTGAATTAAGTCTTCAGTTTCCAGATGTCCTAGAGATAACGAACATAGGTGCAGCAAAAGATTATACTGGCTACCGAGTAGTATTAAGTGACCAACCTTATGCTAATTTTAATACGGTAAATCCAATCGTTCAAGACCTTGGTTTTATGCAAGAAAATAGTGCTATCTTTTTTGATGATGTCGCAGGGAGCCCTAATTATTGGGGATTCAACATATGGTGGGGAGAAGCCGGTAATGGATGGGTTCTTATTTTAGATCCAGACGATAATGTTGTAGAATCGGTATTCTGGAATGCAACGGTAGATCAAATAGCCTCTTTAGATATTAATGTTGGTGGAGTTAATATTACAGCAGCAGATATTGAATGGACAGGAGTTGGTGCAGATTTTGATGAAGTATGTACTAGTTCTTTTAGAAGAGTTGGTGAGAATGATGATGCGTCAAATTGGGCTTCAGACTGTTTAGATTCAGATTATGGAGTTTTCAATTCAGATATGCAACTAGGTTTTCAAGGATGTTTTCCAGCAAGAGTCCCTGCCTTAGTCACTGGGGAAGAAGAAGCGCCAATTATTGTATGTCCAGACAATGTAGTGATTGCTCAAGAGACTAGTACTTTTGAGGTTCCAGACTATACTTTAGATGCAACGGCATCAGATAACTGCTCTTTTACTATCACACAAGATCCAGCACCTGGTAGTGTACTTGATATTGGTAGTAGTTTTACAGTAACGCTTACAGTTACAGATAGCTCAGGTAATTCAACTACCTGTGAATTCATATTGGATTCCGTATTGGGTATTGACGAGACTACTTTAGATACAAGTATATCGTTGTTCCCTAATCCTACCTCCGGAAATGTGAATTTAACGTATAATGGTGATACCCTATTAGACGCTATTCAAGTAATAGATGTAAATGGTAGACTTATAAAAACAGTTACACCTTCGTTAACCGAAACGACAAACATCAATATTGAAGAAGTAGCCACTGGCTTTTATTTTGTAAAGATAACTGCTGGATCCACTACAGTGATAAAACAAGTTATTAAGAACTAAATAAACTAGTTTTTTATAAAGCGAGCCAATACAATTGTATTGGCTCGCTTTTTTTACGATATTTATATTTTTATAGGGACTATTCTAACTGACATATAATTTTTAGGATGTAAAGTGTTGAAAATAATAAATAGATAAAATAACTGTTAGTTAGTTAATTATCCTTGCACCGACTTAATATTAGGATAATAGATATTATATGAAAAAGATTTTAATTTTTAGCATAATACTTGTATTAAGCGCCAATTCTTTGTGGGCTCAAGATGCGCAGCATATTTTAGAAAATGTGTTGTTACAACAAAAAGAGGATGCTAATTTAACAGAAAGTGACATCACATTTCAAGTTACCAGTCATCACGTAAGCGCGGTAAGTGGTATTCATCACATTTATTACAGACAAACGGTAAATGGTATTCCTATTTTGGGTACTGAATCTGATTTACATGTTAAAGACGATAAGACTTTTAAGCACTTTAATGGCTTTGTACCAGATGTACAACAACTGGCAGAATATGAAAAACCGAGTGTTTCAGCAAAAAATGCAATTCAACGTGCAGCCCTTTCAGAACACTATAGTACAACAAAAGATTTTCTATTAGTACGTAGTGATGCGGTAAAGAAAAGTTATGTTTATTCTGATGGTGGTATTTCGTTAAGTGAAATCCCGGTATCACTTGTATATATTAGGAATGGAGATACTGTTCAGTTGGCTTGGGATCTTGCAATTCAAGAAAAAAACCAAGAACATTGGTATAATATACGGGTAAATGCAATTACTGGAAATGTGATTTCTAAGTACGATTGGATGACGCAGTGTAATTTAGAGCATAGTCATAAATACGATGATCATTTAGATTATAACAGGAATTTAATGGATGTTACTAATGAGTATAAAACGACAGCAACTATCTTGGACTGCACTGAGTGCTATGAAGTCTTTGCCCTCCCTTTAGAAAGTCCATATTACGGCACTCGAACTATAGAAACTAATATAGCTAATGATGCTTCACCATTTGGTTGGCACGATATAGACGGTACAGATGGTGCAGATTTCACTACAACTCGGGGTAACAATGTAAATGCCTATGAAGATGGAGATAATTTAGGGTATCAGCCTGATGGTGGTCAACAATTAGACTTTTCAGGATATGCATTTGATCAAGATTATAGTATTGATAACCAGTTTGAAGATGCAGCGATTACTAATTTATTTTATTGGAATAATATCATTCATAATTTGATGTTTCAATATGGTTTTGATTCAGTAGCTGGAAATTTTCAAGAAAACAACTATGGTCAGGATGGTGAAGAAAGTGACAGTGTTAACGCAGAGGCTCAAGACGGCGCGGGGGAGTGTAATGCAAATTTCGGTACACCACCAGACGGTATAAACCCTAGAATGCAAATGTTTACTTGTGGCGATAAAGATGGAGATTTTGATAACCTAGTGATTATACATGAATATGGGCACGGAATTTCAAATAGACTTACAGGAGGAGGAGCTAATGTGAGTTGTCTGTACGGCAATGAACAAATGGGTGAGGGCTGGAGTGATTACTATGGAGTAATGCTAACGATGACAGAAAGTGATATGGAAGAAGATGCAAGAACCGTAGGTACATATCTCTTTGATCGTGGCATTGATGGGGAAGGTATAAGAGCTTTTCCATACAGTACAGACCTTGCAGTTAACCCGCAGACTTACGACGACATTAAAGAAGCGACTGTTCCTCACGGAGTGGGTTCTGTTTGGGCTACCATGCTGTGGGAAATGACATGGAATTTAATTAAAACCCACGGCTTTAGTGAAGATTTCTCAACCGTAACTGGAGACATAAATTTAGATGCTGGTAATGTTCAAGCACTCTTGCTGGTAACAGAGGCATTAAAATTGCAACCTTGTGCTCCTGGTTTTATTGATGGTAGAGATGCAATATTAGCCGCAGATGTTGCAATCTATGATGGTGCTAACGCTTGTGTCATTTGGGATGCCTTTGCAAAGAGAGGTTTAGGTTTTAGTGCAGTGCAAGGAAATAGTGCGAGCAGATTAGATGGGACTGAAGCATTTGACAGACCAAGTATTTTTGCAACTTTTACGGCACCACCCGCAATGTGTCAAAGCGGCTTGGTGATTACAGAAGCAACTGGAGGCTTTCCCTTTGGTGGTACTTATAGTGGTCCTGGAGTTACTGATAATGGCAATGGTTATTCATATACCTTTGATCCCAGTACAGCAGGGCCAGGGATACATACTATAGTGTATCAAGTGCCTTCTGGAGTTTGTTCTATTGCTTCGGCAAATTCTGATACCATTGAAGTATTTACTGCACCAGAAGGTCCAACCACTACAGATGCTTTACTGGTTTGTCTCAACGAAGAAGTGACAGTTGTGGCTAATTTAAACGATTTTACTAATGTAATTAACTGGTATGACGAACCAGAAGGTGGAAATTTACTTGGAACAGGTACAAGTCTTACATTTATTCCTCAAGAAGGTAGGACGGTTTACGCGCAAGAAGGACCGCTATTGCCTCAAGGAGAACTTAAAATCACGGAAATCACTTTACTTGCTCCAGATGGTTTTGAGATTACTAATGTAGGAGGTGCGAAAGATTATACAGGATATAAAATTGCGCTTAGTGATATTCCTTTTAATAATATCAACACCGTTAATGAAGAGATAAGAGAACTAGGATTTATGGCAGAAAATAGTGTTGTTCATTTTGATGATTTATCTCAAAGTCCTAATTATTGGGGAGCGAATATTTCTTGGTTTGATGGTGGTCATGGTTGGATAGTTATTATTGACCCAGACAATAACGTAGTGGATTCTGTTTTTTGGAATGCAAATGAAACTCAGATTAATGAATTTGTAATTGATATAGATGGGACATCAATTACAGCAGCAGATTTAGATTGGTCAGGTGCAGGTGCAAATTTTAGTGAATTTTGTGACGCTTCTTTTAGAAGAATTGGTGAGGATGATAATGCTTCTAATTGGTCATCAAATTGTCTAGTTTCAGATTTTGGAACGTTAAATAATGACTTAGGTTTTGGTTTACAAAGTTGTTTAGCGCAACGCACTCCGTCATTGATAACAGGTGAAGAAGAATTTCCAACTATTACTTGTCCTGATGGTATGGTAATCACGCAATCTGCTGCCGATTTTATACTACCAGATTTTACTACTCAAGCTATTGCTACAGATAATTGTTCTTTTGTGATTTCGCAATCTCCAATGCCAGGAACCTTGCTTCCTACGGGTA
>JALZVC010000126.1 GCA_023301205.1 Flavobacteriaceae bacterium | reverse complement strand
AATCTCTTCTGGGTTGTCTTGGAGGTCTGCATCCATGGTGATCACTACATCGCCTTGTGCCATTGCAAAACCTGCATGTAAGGCTTGAGATTTTCCGAAGTTCTTTAAAAATCTGATTCCTTTTACTTCTGGGTGTTCGTTTTGTAGTGCAGTAATAATCTCCCAAGAGGTATCTGTACTTCCATCATCAATAAAAATAACTTCATATAAAAGACCATTGGACTGCAAGGTCTTTGCAATCCAATGGTATAATTCTTTTAAAGATTCCTCTTCGTTAAGAAGCGGGATGACGATAGATAAGTTCATTTATTCTAAATGCTCGGGTTTCTCAACTTTCATTATTAGACCAGCGATTAAAGAGATAATAAAACCAAAGAATAAAGATCCAATAATTCCCATTGCCGCTAAAACTACAGGACTTGTCATTTTTTCTGAAATTGACAATGCCATTTCCATTTGTTCTTCCGGCGTGTCTTGTTCAATCATATCCATACGTGCCTTCTCTAAAAGATTTGCAGAAAAATCTGGCTCAATAACTGTAGTGAATAGTAAATTGAATATTACTCCAATAATTCCGGCAATTAGCGCTGTAGCTAGACCTACTTTTAATGCTTCTCCTAGAGATAAAAACCCGCTATTATCGGCTTTAAATTTTTTTAGTGCGTATACGATGCATGATAGCATTATAACAAAGCTTAATACACCTTGCCACCAAGGCTGCTCATACGTTTGCCCCATTGCGTATACTACAACAGATAGTAGTACAGATACAAATCCTAGAATAAGCCCGTATTGCATGGCTACTTTTTTTACAGATCCTTTTTTAGTTTCCATTCTTTAAATTTTAATTGGTTCATTAGGTTAGTAAACAAATGTAGTAAAATGTTACGGGACTAGTGTAAATATTATTGTTCGATTCTATTTTCATTTGCTTAATTAGATATGTGAATACAGTGTGTTGTTTCACTTCGGAAATTTTAAATAAAAAAAATAAACTAATGTGTTGTCAATTTAGTAATAATACTTAAATTTGCACTCGCATTTCCGAAAGGTCGGTAGTGCTATTTAAAAGAATAAAAGATGAAAAAAGGTATCCATCCAGAAAATTATAGATTAGTAGCATTTAAAGACATGTCTAACGACGAGGTTTTTTTAACTAAATCTACAGCAAATACAAAAGAGACAATAGAAGTTGATGGTGTTGAGTATCCTGTTGTAAAAATGGAAATCTCAAGAACTTCTCACCCATTTTATACTGGGAAGTCTAAACTTATCGATACAGCAGGACGTATTGACAAGTTTAAAACTAAATATGCAAAATTCAAGAAGCCAGCTGCTGCACCTGTTGAAGTTGCTGCAAAAGAAGAAGAATAGTCTTAGACTACCTTTAGCTATAAAAATATAGAACAGCCTTCGGTTTTCACCGAGGGCTTTTTGTTTTATTTATTTCTCACTACATTTAGCGTTATTATTTATTAAACCCCAGAAAGAATATGCCTCCTATTGATATCGCCACGCTGGTTATAATTGCCGCAAATATTTTAATTTCTATTAAAGGTTTTAATGACTTTTCTTTTTTTGAAAAATATAAATTTAATATTGCAGGGATAAGAAAAGGCGAACACTTAAGGATGTTCTCTTCTGGATTTTTACACGGTGACTTTTCGCATTTACTTTTTAATATGCTCACCTTGTATTTTTTTGCAGGAGTCGTTATTAAATTCTTAGGTACCCCAAAATTTGTAATTATATATATTGGGAGCCTACTTTTAGGTAGCTTACTTTCCTTTTATTTTCATAAAGATGAGTACCACTACAGCGCGATAGGAGCTAGTGGGGCAGTAACGGGTATTTTGTATGCTGCAATTATGTTTGTGCCAGATTCAAAACTATACTTGTTTTATGCTATACCAATTCCTGCGTGGCTTTTTGGTATTGGCTATCTCTTGTATTCTATTTATGGGATGAAAAACAGCGTAGGTAATATTGGGCACGACGCCCACTTTGGTGGTGCGATTGCCGGTTATGTGTTAACATTAGCTTTAGCTCCAGGACTTATTACTAGTGCTACTTGGATCGTTGTTTTACTAGCGATTCCAATCATACTCTTATTTGTATTACACAAATTAGGTAAGCTTTAAAAATAGCAAACCTATTAAATAACTATACGTCATTTATTATCAGATATATAGTATCTTAATCTAGTAAACTTGCAATTTTATTACCTAGGGCAGACCCTCTTAGGTTTTTACCAATTATTTTACCATTTTCATCTAGTAGAAAAGTAGCTGGGATAGAGCGCACATTGTATTGTTGCGCAATTGGTTCTTTCCAAAATTGAAGATTTGACACGTGATGCCAATTCATATTGTCATCTTTAATAGCCTTGATCCAACGATCTTTTTGGCCTGGGCGATCCAATGATATGCTAATAATATTTAGCCCTTTATCGTGGTATTTTTCATAGACCGCAACAACATTAGGGTTTTCAACCCTGCATGGCTTGCACCAAGAAGCCCAAAAATCTACAATTGTGTACTTCCCTAGTGTATCGTCAAGCGATACGATTTTCCCTTCTGGATTGGGGGCTGAAAATTTAGGTGCCTCACCACCAACAGATGCTTTTGTTAAAGCAGTAATTGATGTTTTTATTTTTGCAACTTGAGGAGATTGGCTAATTTTTGGTGATAAGCTGTTCACTGCTCCCAATGCTTGATCTGCGGTAATTTCTCTTTTTTGGAGCATTTCAGAAATAAGCATAGCGCTATAAAGGGCATTAGGATTATTTGCTATAAAATCTAATTTTGTGTTTTTTTCTTTATTTATGTCTAATCTATTGAGCTGCTGTAGTTGTTTTACTTTGTCTAGATCCCCAGCTTTACGGGCTATATTAAATTCTTTTACACGCTCATTTCTGTTCAAAGTTACGGTGTTAAGCGCGTTCTGAAAAGCATAAAAACTATCGTTTTGAGGACTTCCTTTTACAAAAGATGCATCAATGCTGTCTTTATAGATTGTTACCTTTAAGTCACTGTTTTCTGGGAAATAGAAAAGTGTTTTTTGTGTGTAATCTGGTTTAATATAGTTCATCCCAGCCGTTTCGGTTTTAGGATATTCTGCAGAAAATTTTGCGTTTTGTATAATTAACGTGTCAATGGGCTTGGGTTGGCTATTTGCATCGAGTTGATAAACATAAACTCTGGCGCCATCCGGATAACCTACAGCAGCACCTTGTAGTTTGTAGGTTGTAGAATTATCTGTACAACTCACTAAAAATATAAGAGAACAAAGCGTGTATATAAATTTCATAACGTTAATTTTGATTTTTACAAAAATATGGAATTTAATAGCTGCGAAAAAGGTAAAGCCAAAAATTGTTAAATAGGCTACTCATTTCAATAATGCTGGTTATTATTACTATATTTATATATAATTTGTTTGCACAAGATGATTACAAAAGGCGATTTCCCATTTAAAATAAAGGTTGGATTTAAAAAACTGATTAACAAGTATGAAAAGCTTGTTGACTCGGACAACGAGACTGTAGCCCAAAAAGCCAAGCAAATCCTTGTTCTTGCAAAAAAAGACAAGCGCATAATTTCTGGCTATGATTCATTAGAAGAATTGGTTGAGAGCAAAGATTTGATAAATGAAATTACAGGAGATCTTTTTACTTCTGTTCTTGAGGATAATGAAATAAAAATAGCTACACTTCCTTTTCATGAAGTCGTACTTAAGTCTACGCAACGTTATAAAAAAATAATAGAAGCTGCTGGTGCAGATTACATTCCTACCATCCAAAATTTTAATGAGGATCAATATTACATTATGGGATGTAGTATAATCTTAAATATTTATTATGGGAAGAATTTAGATTTTAAAAGGCCTTTTTATTATGAAATTCCCAGCGAAAAAGGTTTAATTAAAACTTACCGCATTATATATAATGGTGATTTTATTGAAATAGAAAAGACAAATAAAGCGCTAGAAATAACAGATGAAGATGTTGCAGATCTACTAGACAATTTTACAAATATTGCAATTTGGAAAGAGAAATTCCCTCCAGAAAGCTGGATTTTTAGGGGATTTGTTATTGCTAATATGATAGATGTAACAGCAGATGCTTCGATCTCTAGGTTTAAAACAATATTACTTAAGCAAGATTCTTCACAACCTACGCTTACGCGAGATCTTGAAAAAATTTTCCGTGAAATTTTTGCATTACCAGAGATGAAAGTAGGTTTTGCAGATTTTAATGAGGAAGATGAGACTTTAGAACGTTTACTTTATAAAGATATTAAGAGCTATGTATTAGATGGTGAAAAATCTCAGATATGCAGTGATGCTTTGTGTGATACTTCTTATCGTATGTTGTTTAAAAACAATGAGTACTATTGTATTTCAGACACAAAACGCTATCACGAGTTATATCCTAGCAATGTATTATATAAAAAGTTACTAGATCAAGGCGTTAGGAGCGCGATACTTGTTTCTGTTGTTCAAGACGGAAACGTGATTGGTTTGCTAGAATTAGTTAGTGTTTATCCAGGAAATCTAAATAGTATTAATGCCAATAAACTTAAAGATGTGATGCCTTTTCTTGAAGATGCTGTAATTAGAGCAAAACAAGCAAAGGAAAATGAACTAGAGCTTATCATTCAAGAAGAGTGTACTTCTATTCATTCTAGTGTGCACTGGAAGTTTAGAAAAGAAGCCAAAAGATATCTTGTAGCTATGGCTCAAAATGATCCGGTGTATTTTAGAGAAGCAGTTTTTGAAGATGTTTACCCGCTTTATGGACAAATGGATATTAAAGGGTCTTCTGTTGCTAGGAATAGTGCGACAATATTAGATTTAAGGCACCAACTTGAAGGAATACAAACAATAATGAAGCGTATTTCTATGGTTGAAAAATTGCCTATCTACGATCAAATAAGCTTCAGAATTAAGACATATCTTGAAGATATGCTCGAGGAGTTACAAGTAGATAGTGAGCGACAAGTATTAAATTTCGTTCATTCAGAAATAGTACCATTATTTGTGCATTTAGGTAAAAAGAATAACGAATTGAAAGCGCTTATAGATGAGTATTATAAAGAAGTAGATAATAACACGGGACTTATATATAAGCATCGTAAAGATTATGATGATACGGTGATGATGATTAATAAGCGTATGGCTGCAATCTTAGACAA
>JALZVC010000125.1 GCA_023301205.1 Flavobacteriaceae bacterium | reverse complement strand
ACGAAAATAAGGTTTTTAGGATCCGATAAGATCTTTATAAGCTGCTTCATCTAGAAGTGATTCTACTTCATCAGGTTTTGTGAATTTAATTTTAATCATCCATCCATCACCATAAGGATCGCTATTTACCTTTTCTGGTTCAGACTCTAGCGAATCATTAAATTCAATTATTTCTCCTGATAAAGGTAAAAATAGATCTGACACTGTTTTAACCGCCTCTACGGTTCCAAAAACTCCATCTACTTCTAATGTCTCATCAAGTGTTTCGACTTCTACATATACAATATCACCCAATTCGCCTTGAGCAAAATCTGTAATGCCTACAGTTGCTATATCACCTTCAATTAAGATCCATTCGTGGTCTTTTGTGTATTTTAAATTTGCTGGTACATTCATTATTAATAATATTCTTTTGGTTTGATTAATTTCCGAAATTATAACGAAGTGTGAATCCACTTCTAATTGTTGTCTGAGGGAATGCAGTTGAAATTGCAGTCTCAGAGAACGTATGATCATAGTAAAACAAAACTGTTAGGTTTTTAGATATAGAATAATCTGCAGTAAACTGAAGTCCATATATAGTTTGTCCTGCTGTAATTAGATTATTATTAAGATCTAAGTTTCTAATAATTGTTATATTATTTCTTCTAGAACCATCTAATTTAAAGTTTAAATCACTTTTTAAAATCGTTTTCTTACCGCCAAAATTAGTTGGAATACGCAAATCCTTAATGCGATACCCTAACCCTAATGTATATTCAGTTCCATTAATTTCTGTTAATAAACTATTAGCAAAACTTAATCCTAAAGCTCTATCTTTTCTTACTTCTGCAAGTATTTTCACAGAATTCTTCATCTCAAAATCAACTCTAATTAAAGGTGAAAATTGTTCTGTTAAATTAACATTTGTCAAGAACACCTCGCTTTTAATGTTACCTGCTTGGTCTGTCTCTGTTGGGTCTGCACGATTAAAATCTAGATTTGTTTGAAATTGATTTACCGTATAACTCGCGCGATATCCATGCTGTACGGAGAATCGTTTAAAATTCTTCTTAAACCAATCAATTTTCATTAAGCCAGTGTACTTAAGATCCCAATTAGGTAATGGCACCCCCCTTAAAAAACCGGTCTCCTCATTATCTACATCGCTACCTTTATACGCTGATAAAAAAGCAGGCAATAACACATCTTGACTTGTTTTTCCAAAACCTACAGGAAATCCATCCTCGTCTGTTTCAAAATCTGTTGTGCCAAAAAAGTCTGTTGCAAGTCTATTTGCTACTGCTAATCTATTTTCTCTAAACTCACTAAATGCTGCAGACTCATTTTCATTACTTCTACCAAATGAAGTTTTTAATAAAAATGTTGAAATATTAAAATTTCCAAAGGTGGTAGGTGTAAGCGAATTGTACAACCCATCGCGCACAATATAATTCTCGAAATAATTTTCTGAAAGGGTTCTACTTGCATTTAAATCAATCTTTAAATCTTCAAACGGCTCTAGGTTTGCCTGAATATCTAATTGCCTTGTATCTGTCTCAGTATACTGTTCATTAAATTCTGGATACAATGTTAACCAACCTCTTCTTGCCGCTAACTCACGTACATCACGCTGGCTACCAAAAGTAAAACCTGTGGTGGGTCTTACGGTACCTAGAAAACCAACTGAAGGCGTATAGCCTGGAAGAAACGTACCTTCATTTTGAGTATAATTAAGTTGTATTTTTTTTATCATTGTAACAAAACCAATAAGTGTGTTTTTAGCCTTATCTCCTGATGTTAATCCGCCTTCTCCTCCGTTTTGATCAGCCCCTCGATCTTCCCTGGCAGATGACAAGGAGTTTCCATCTTTACTAAGTGTTTCATTTTTACCATCTCTACTGTTTCTATTGTTTCTGGCAGTTGTTGCTCTTTTCTTTGTGAGGCCAATATCGCGATACAACCTGGTAAAATCAAGATTAGAGTTGATTCTATGCGCACTCGAATTTTGCACAGAATTACCAAGATTGAAGTTATCTGTTGTTCCATCTTGCAAAGTAATATCTATGCTATTAAATAAATCACTACCATCTTGCCACTGGAAGGTTCCAGTATAACTATAGGTAGAGCGTATAAAATTCAAGAAAGGAATTTTATCAAATGGAAGATCATAGTTAAGTTCTAATTGCTGTTGATGCAAGTTGGGATCTCCAACGTCAAAAAACTCATCCCACACTCCAACTTCATTGTTTACAATGCCCTCGTCATCTATAAAATTGGTGACAATTCTATTATTTGCTGACGTAAAGTTAAAACGCAACGAATTTGTTAAATTCCAGTTTACTCCATAATTCCAGTCAAATAAATAATTGCGTTGAAATAACGTAGGTGTAGGTAAGCTACCTTCTGCTGGGTTTACCACTCTAAACTTTTGCCTATTAAACTTACGTGTAATATTTGAACCAAAATTAATACTTGAAGGTAAGTAGTTTATATTAACATCTTTTAAAAACTTTAAATACTTTGATGTAAACAGTGAGTCATTCTTTTTAAATGGCTCTAGGGGTTTTGCTGTAAAGTTGTAGTTATAGGTTCCGCCCGCTTGAACTACCTGCTCAAACGCTTCTTCTATTTGAAAATCATTATGGTCTAACTGGTTATAAGAACCCGATAGTGTCACATTCTCTATATCATAAATCTTAGGGGCTGCATCACCTGTTCGTTCTTTACGCACTCCAATTAAGTTGACACTCTGCCTTTTTGTAAAATCTATAGATTGTTGTAATATACGATCACGCTCTTCGGGGTCTTCTGTATTATCTAGTCGCGTATCTAATTCTATATCTTGAAATTCGGGGTCAAATTGTGGGGTAATTCTTTGTACAGATCTTCCATAATTAAATGGCAATTGAACACCCCATTTTTCAGGCAATATTTGGCCTAAGTTAAGGTTGGTTACAAAATCATACCCTTCAGCATCCTCTCTACTTCGTTCATTAGGATTTTGATCTACAGACCCAAAACCTATGGTCTGTTTATTAGCAGTTGCAGAAACGTTTGCGAAATCTGCTAGATTAGCATCTAAACTCGCAACTGCAGCCCAACCGCCTTGATTTTCTAATTCGGAAAGACGTAATTCATTAAACCATACCTCTCCAGATATATCCTGATCACTAGAATTACGCAGCCCTAGCATAATAACTCTAACATTTCCGAAACTAGGATTTCCTTTAATACCTATACGTAACTCATTCTCACCCGCAGCGCCGTCTTCAGAAAGTTCAGACTCGTTGATAAAAACAATACCGTCTTCTTCTGTAGATCCAGGCGGTAAAGGTGTAGCCGCATCTAAAACCATACTTTTAAGACGTTGTAAAAGGCTTAATCGCAAATCTAATCTATTTGCTTCTGGCCATATTTCTTCAGGGTCTTCCGTGTTAAATTGTGTAGGATTTAATGGAATTTGAATTTCATAGAAGTTTTGCGAAAGATCATTACCTAATCTCACAAAAGCAACCATCTCTCCATCTGCCAATGGCACCTCTTCTTCTAATGATTCTGCATGCAGAAACATTTCAAGATTTTTATACTGGCGCATGTCTATGTTAAAATTCTTGAACGCAGCACGACCATCATTAGGCTCTAAACCAATGGTACGCATCGCAAGGGATTGTTCATTTTGCCTAATAATACTGTTATTGTTGTTTATTTGTTCACGTATTACTCCCGGAGGTAAACGATAAGGAATAGGAATTCTATTATCATTTGCTTCAATATTTACGGCTTCTACCTCAAAAACAGTATCATCAAGATTAGGGTCTTCCCCAGTAGCAAAATCTAATGTCTCTAGAAATCTTCTATAATCACCTCGCACTAACTCTAGCGTCCCAAATCGAAGTGTTGTTGGCTGTTCAAAATCTGCCAAAAACATACGCATAAAACGGATAGATCTAAAATCTGAAATACCGTTTATTGATGTTCCTTCACTAACAGGCACTCTAAATTGAACCCATTGTGTTGTTAAGTCATCACCATCTGGAGTAGTTACTTCAATTTCTCTAAAATCTGTTATAAATTCGTTAGTTACTGCACTCATCGTTTCAGGCGTAAACGGGACTTCATATTCAAAGTAGCTCTCTACTGTATTGGTTGTCCTATCGCGGTTTACATCTTCCACATCAGGCTGTGCTGTACTTCCTCTATTTGTACTGGTAACAGTTTCTGGAGAATTCCCTTCAGTTCCATTAAAAGACCTATAGCGATCTCTAATAGACCCTTCTGTTTGTAAAAAGAACTGGTAGTTATCTCGGGCAGGATCTTGACCAAATTCTCCAAAATTTGCCATTTCTTCGTCATCATTAAAACCATCATATCCAATATCTTGTGCAGTACGTGCATCACCTGTGCTATCAAATGTGTAAATTAATGCTTGGTTCGCTGGCACTTTACCATAAGGCACCTCAATTGTCCCTGCGGTGCTTCCTGCTTCTGTAGGTAATCCATTTTCATACTGTTTACGGCCATCCTTTAAGACATCTTCGGAAACGTTACCTAAGTTAAAGCGTAGTGTTCCACCCGGATTTGTGGCATTCTCATCATAAATAAAAGGATTCATTACCCAGAATTCAATAAACTCTACATTAGTACGTTCAAAATCTGTAGTAGTCAATTGTCGCATTATACCTCCAAAATTATTTGTAGGATTAGGCAACACATTTAAATCACCATTAGCATCTGGGGACGCGGCTGGATTATAATTGTATTCTCCTCTTTCACTTGGAAAGTAATTTAAGTCTAAAGTAAATAATGCTTGAGTTTGTCCTTGAACAATGTCTTGATTAGGGAAAATTTCGTCCCTAAAAACCCTTCGTGTAAAGGGCGAAGAAAGGTCTTCATCACTTATTCCGTCTGGTCTTCCACTACTATAAAAAACAGGATCAATAGTATACCAGTTTATTTTAGCACGTCTAAAATTGGTTTCTAACAGTCCAGTCGCTATTTCTCCACCAAAACCTATAGGAGCACTAGATAAAAACCACGATAAAGGAGCGCTAACATCTACACCTGTTTGAGAAGCTTCAAAATCATCTACATAAGCGGTTGTCCTACCATCAAAATCTGATACGTTAGGTGCTCCAGGCGACAAATAAGCAAACTCGCCACGTACTGATACATTAGACTCAACATCTGTATCTATATTTGGTAATCTATTTACAAGACGTGTTAAAAAAGGGACCTCTGTTGAGTAGGCAGCATTTAAACCGTAAACCGTATTATTAATTGGTTCACTGTTAAAATTAGATTTTTGAGTAAGCGGACGTTCATTTAAATTTAAATACGTTCCGCCTATTAAAAAGTTTTCATTAAACTTATGCTCCACATTTAAACCTGTAAATCGCTTGGTCTGTTGTCCAAATAATGTATTATTCTCAACGCTAATATTAATAGGCGTATTTGACGCTTGTAGTGCTGGATCAATAATCTGCACCCTCCCAAGCTGATAATTTACCGTATAATCTACACCTTCAACCAGTGTACGACCACCTGCAGTTACAGTTACAGATCCTTGTGGTATATTAAAAGCCCCTATTGCAATACCATCTGACCCTGTAGATTTGTACCTACCCTTAATCTGGAACAGATCTTTATCACTGTCTTCCTGCTGCGCTTGTATTTTTGTAGTACGGTAGAGCGATCTATAAACGTATTGGTCTTGGTTGGCATTATATGTGGACGGAATGTCAAATTGCGCAGAACCCGTACCATCATCTAGTTTATTAAAAAGAAATTCTCCAAAAGGCTCTACAGTTGTAAAAATAATGCGACCATTTTGTTGATCTACTGTAATGCCTGGGAAGAAATCAAAGAATCCATCTCCACCTTGTACTGGATCGTTATTAATATTTAGTCGGTCTAAATTGAAAACTCTTAATAAGGTTGTATTTTCCACATCGTCAGGAAGTGGTTCTAAAGGGTCTGCTGTAGTAATAAAATTAACAGGTGAGGGATTTGTATATAAAACGTTTAAGATAAAATCTTCCTGTTCTAATTGTAAAGCACCGAGCGAATAAATATTTTTCATCATCAGGTCCCAAACAGGCTCATTGACATTAGTAATATTACTCTTTAACATCTTAACTACAAGGCTTTGCTGGATAGCAGCCTCGGGCAAATCATCTGGATTGTCAGGATCATTATTCCCTATAACTTGACCACCACTTGCATCAACACCATCTGTACTAAACTCTCCTACCTGAAAAACTTGACCGTTTACTGTATATTGAAATGCCACCCCAAGTACTTCGTCATTATTTAATCGTTGGTTTAAAGAGAGATACCCTAATTGCGTATCTAACTTATATTCGTTAGGCTGTAATCTACGTGCACTTTCTAAAGTTGCAAAATCTGTCCCATCACTAACATTCAACCCAAAACCAGAATCTACCGTTGCTATATCTCTAATAGATTCGTTTAAAATAGACATCTCATTTCCTTCAATTCCAAATGGATTAAAATCATTATTCCCGTTATCTGGAAAAGCTGTTCTTGGCTTGTTTAAAAACCCTCCAGGAGGAATATCAAGCCCTATATTTGAAATATCAGACTCTCCTATATCCTGTATGGCTACAATACTACGTACATCATCTGTTCTATTGGTTCTATTTGTAACCCATACTTCTGCCCTAGTAATCTGAACATTACTATTGATAAAAGGATATTGATCTAAAGTCCTATTGTAGTTATCTCTAAAGAAATGCGCTAAAAAGTAATGACGGTTCTCATCGTATTCTGATGCAAAAAATTCATAATCTGTAACGGTAGCACCACCTTCTGCAACAACAGAACGTGTATCAGAGTTTTGTTCTGAAAACACTCCCGTAATTGTTGTTTTACCAAATTGCAGTTGTGTTTTTACTCCAAAAAGACTCTGAGCACCTTGTATCAAGGTACTATTAAGTGGCATACTCACATTACCAACTTCTATTTTTTGGATGATATCATCTTCTGTAGGTGTAAACTCTAACTTTATCTGGTTTTGAAAATCAAAAGTAGATTGTGTGTCAAAATTAGCGGTTACCTGTAAACGCTCCCCTACTTTACCCAATAAACTTAGGCTGATACGCTGATCAAAATCAAAAGAAAGGTTACTTCTATTACGAGGAGAAAAAGCTGGATTATCCTGCTTTGTAAAAAGAAAACCAAGATCCATCTCCACGCTACCCTGCGGAATTACCTCTATAACATTCCCACCAAAAATTGATTCAAAAAAACTTGATTCTACATAAAAAGAAGGTAATAAGTTTTTCTGCAATTCTTCAGACCCTTCCGTTTTACCATCTGCGGCTTTAATTTTATCCTTAAAATAATTTCTCATTTCCTCCTTTAAGATGAGGTCTTGATATTCTTCTGGAGTTAAAATTATTGGATATGTTATATTAAAGCTACCAAGAGTTTGGGTATAAATGTAACGATCTGTTATGGGATCATATACATAAAGATCTTTTATACTTGGTGGTGTAGGAAGCTCCATACTTCCCATTGAAACAGTAGTAACTTCAGACTGAGTTTCTTCTTCCTCAGTTTCAGTCTCATCCTCTTGAGCGGTAATAGTACCACCAAGGAATATCATCAAAACGAATAACAGCTTAAAGAAGCTATTTGAGGTTGTGTAATTTTTTGTGTTCAAAAGGTTACAAATTTTTTAAAGCTTGTTTTATTATCTCTTCTACGGTAGCTTCTGGGTGTTGCTTTACAATTTTATCGCACACCTTTTCTGCCATTTTCCTAGCAAAACCTAAGGTTTCCAAAGCAGATAACGCTTCATTTTTATTCGTATTGCTTGAAATAGCAGAAACATCCTCCATTCCAAACAATTTAACAATTTTATCCTTTAAATCTAGTATTACCCGTTGGGCCGTTTTAGCCCCTATTCCTTTGACAGATTGGATTACCGTAACGTCTTCTGAGGCAATAGCCTCCATCACCTGTTTTGGGTCTAGCGAAGAAAGCATGGTTCTGGCTATACTCGCCCCCACACCAGAAACTGAGATTAGTAATCTAAAAATTTCACGCTCTACTTTTGTTGAAAAACCAAACAAAGAATGTGAGTCTTCTTTAACCTGTAAATGGGTGTACAATAGTACATTTTCGGTATCGGGAAGGTGAGAAAAAGTATGTAATGAAATATTAACAAAATAGCCCACACCATTGCATTCTACCACAACATCTGTGTGATTTTTCTCAATCATTTTTCCCTTTAGGTGGTGAATCATTGGCGCCGCTGTTAAGACGCCAAATATAATATAATTAATTGGGCTTTACCATGGGTGATTAGCGGTAAATTAAGGCGTAAAATCGAAAGCTAAAAAGAAGAAACTACTTTTTTTAGCAAAAACTTAAGGAATCTTAAATTAAGCTATAACTATTAAATTATTTCGCTCTTGATAACTTTTAAAGTTTCAAAAATACTACTACGGCTTTTTCTTGCGATCTTCTATTCCTTTTTCTTTTTCTCTTTTATCTTTCTGCTGAGCATCCACAACAACAACCGCAGCCATATTTACAATTTCTTC
>JALZVC010000124.1 GCA_023301205.1 Flavobacteriaceae bacterium | reverse complement strand
ATACCTACTTTAACAGCATCTGCTCCAGCTTCAACTAAATACTTAGCAGCTTCTGGTGTTGCGATGTTACCTACCACAACATCTAAACCTGGGAATCTTTCTTTTACTTGTTTTAATACAGTGACCACACCTTTAGTATGTCCGTGCGCTGTATCAATAATAACCGCATCTACTTGCGACTTTACCAACCCCTCTGCTCTTTCTACTGCATCTGCAGTAACTCCTATGGCAGCAGCCACTCTAAGTCTACCAAATTTATCTTTATTTGCATTTGGCTTTTGCGTCAGTTTTGTAATATCTCTAAAGGTAATTAGACCTAATAATTTTCCATTATCGTCTACTACAGGAAGCTTCTCAATCTTATTTTTTTGCAATATTAATTCTGCTTGGTCTAATGAAGTACCAAAAGTAGTAGTAACTAAATTCTCTGTAGTCATTATATCGCTCAACTTGCGGGCGTAGTCTTTTTCAAAACGAAGATCACGATTAGTCACAATTCCAATTAATATCCCAGCATCATCGACAATTGGAATACCACCAATACTATATTCTCGCATAGTAGACTGAGCATCTCCTACGGTATTGTCTTTCATTAAAGTAACTGGATCTTGTATCATACCACTTTCTGCACGTTTTACTTTACGTACTTCTGCAGCTTGTTGTGCGATCGTCATGTTTTTATGTAAAACACCTATACCACCTTCACGAGCAATTGCAATTGCCATCGCACTTTCTGTTACGGTATCCATTGCAGCAGATACAATAGGAACATTTAATGTTATGTTTCTTGAAAAATGTGTTTTTATTGAAACTTCTCTTGGAAGTACTTCAGAAAAAGCTGGAACTAAAAGGACGTCATCGTATGTTAATCCTTCTCCTAATATTTTGTTTTCGTGTGCGGTCATTGCAATTAAATTATCTCTCTGAATTATAGAAAGTGGTTACTTTTAATTGCGTGCAAAGATAGTGTATTTAATTATCATTGTCGCATAATATTTAACTAAGAACCCTTTAAATCTTAAACTGTAAGCCAGCATAAAATGTTCTTGGTTGGCTTGGTATAATCCCTGGACCTGGATAGCCTGTTGCTCGTCTTACAAAATAACTATTATCTAATAGATTATTAATCCCTGACTCTAATTTAAAACGTTTATAAGTATAACTTAAAGAAAGATCTAAAATATTATACGATGGTATCTCTCCAATAATACCACTTTGGCTGCTAAAATCTCTTAAGCTGTTAGTAGCGTCAGTAAATTGTCTACTCAAATATGTGTATTGCAAACTACCCAACAAGTCTTTGTAACCAAATTTTAACCCAGTTTTAAAATTGACCTTCGGGATAAACTCTACTTCATTCCCTTCCACATTGTTTTCTTCTGAAGATGTATACTCAGATTCTGTTATCGCAAGGTTCGAAAAGACACTCAACTTATAATCATTATCTTCAGAAAAAGTGTTCCAAATATTCCAATCTATAAAACTCTCAATACCATAAGTAACTGCATCCCCTATGTTACCTCTAAACTGTTCTGTTTCGATATCACTTACATCTCTTAATATCACTCCTAACCTATCTTCGTAATTTAAAAAGAAAGCACTTACATCATAAGACAGTACTTTTTTAAATCTACCACGCACCCCTAGATCTACTGTAAAACCTTGTTCATCAGTGATATTTGGATCTACCGTAAGTGATGGATTGACAATCCTAATATCATTAAAAGTAACAGATCGGTAATTCTCACTAACATTACCATAGAACTCCATAAATCGTTTTGCTTTGTAACTAAGCCCCAAGCCAGCCAAGACAAAAGCACGATCAACTGTACGGTTATCATCTAGCGTTTCATTTAAAATAACATTACCAGCGTTATCTAAATTTATGTTTTTAAAAATCCCCTCACTCTCTGTTTTTATGTATTCAAAACGAAATCCAGGCGTCACTGTAAATTGTTCTGTAACTTGAAAGATGTTCTCCGTAAAAACAGCTAGATTTAAGTTAGGAAACGTAAAATCACTCTGCCTAGAAAAATCTGGAAAATCGTCATCTGCAAAATTAAAATCTGCATCAGTACCATTTGTGCCTGGACCTTGACGTTCAGTATTATTAGATTGGTAATACTTAGCCCCTACTAACAATGTGTGTGCTACATCTAAAAAATCATATCGAGTAATTAGCCTACCTTCTGCTCCCCAGTTTCTAAACTTTCCAGTAATTACTTCTCTTGGTGCTTCAAGATCATCATTTTGAGACACTCTATTTTCTCTAATCCCCACTGTTTCTCTTGACGCATCTAAAGCAAATAGATTGATACTCATTTCGGTTTTTTCTGACAACTCATGCTCTAACAACACAGAGAATAAATTCCAGTTTACTTTAAAGAAATTTCGGGTTCTGTTGCTCTGCGTTGGATCTTCTTCAAACTGACTATCTGTTAAACCTCCAGATTGTTGTGCTAAATAATTAAGATAACTAAACTCTCCAGTAATTTTAGTTTTATCACTAACTTGATACGTGACTTTTCCGAAGGCATTATAACTATCAAACTCAGAATTAGGTCTAAAATCTTCGCCAGATTTATAATTAAAATAACTATAATACCCTACTTTTCCCAAAGTCCCACTAAGACTATTAAAGCTGGTAAAAAGATTATAGCTCCCTACCGTTTGCCTTGAGATTAATTCAATCTCTTTATTAGGGTTTGGTTGTTTTAATTTAAAGTTAATCAACCCACCAAACTGTGTTCCGTACTGCAAAGATGCTGCACCACGTACCACTTCTATTTGGTCAATCGCCTCTGCGGGTGGCGTATAATAACTCTCTGGATACCCAAGTACATCTGCAGAAATGTCATATCCATTTTGCCTAGTGTTAAAATTTGAAGTCCGGTTAGGGTCTAATCCTCGCCCTCCAATGTTTAATTGAAGACCTGCATCATTATTTTCATAAATATTTAAACCCACTACCTGCGCATAAATCTGCCTTGCATTACCTGTTGCAAGGTTAGCCGTTAGATTTTCTACCAGTACTACTTCACTTTTTTTACCTTCATAAATAGCGGTTCCTTCTACACCTTTAAGTTGTTTTAGTGCAAAAATTCGTTCTTTTCTATTTGAGATAACTACTTCACTTAGTGTTTCACCTAGTAAGCCTAACTCGATATTTAACACTGTTTTTTTTGTTAGGCTTATTATCTGTTCGCTAATCTCAAACTCAAAATTATAGACTACAAGTGTGTGGCTTCCCTCCGGGAGGTTCTCAAAAACATAATCTCCATTTAGATCTGTAGTAGTGCTTTTGTTTAAATTTGTAAGATACACTTCTGCATAAGGGATTACATTACCTGTATCTTTTTCTGTAACAACTCCTTTTAACTGATGCTGACCAAAACCAGTTACTGTAATACAGATGAAAAATAGAAATGAAGATAGTCTCATATATTATAAACCTTTAATAGTATCGTTAAATGGAAGAAGAAATGATTTGGGTAAAAAACTATCTTCCTCGGCTAGTAAGTTGACTTTAGGATCGATGTATGGTTGACTTAATCTACCGTTAAGTGCAATATAACTCTCAACATAGACCTCAAGGTTTTGATGCCCTTGTGCTGTAAAATACTCGCCTAAATAATGTGCGTATTCCAGAATAAAATCGGGTTGAACGCTCATTTGTTTTTCTTGAAATGATGTCAAAAAATCACTGTTATTAACTGCAAATTTTTTTCCAGTTATCCCATCTTTAACCGTAAACTGTGCGTATCCTGCTTTTTCCATTAACATTACGCGCCAAGAAAAACGATAGCCTTCTTCGGTCCAGAAAAGCTCATTGGGGTATAATAAATATCTCCACGGAAACAATAACTGTATCAAAATAAAACCTGCCACAACATAGGCATTTAAAGGTTTGATTACAAATGTAGTGTTTGCCTTAATTTTGTTACCTACGGCGGTTTTTGAGATTTTAAATATCTTGCTCTCTAGCAGGCAGACTTTAGAAATAAAGGCTAGTATTTTACGATGAATTTTTGCGTCAAAAAAGATAAATGCACTAACAATCATAATAAAAGGAAAAATACCAATAGGAAACAAAACACGTGTAAGCACGTGAAAGACAACTACAAGAATAAAGCCTATCCAGCGTGTTCTCTTATACAATAATAGAAATGGGATTAACAAATCATACCCTAGGCCTCCCCAGCTAAATGCGTAGTGCACCCATTCTTGTCCCATTAGATTGCCTATTAATGGAATATCATATTTACTAGGCAACCATATTTTTAAAGGCATTGCTTTTACTAGCCAATCGCTATTAAGTTTTGCTAGACCTGCATAAAAATAAACAAGGCTTATGAGCATTTTAATACTATCCACAGTCCATTGTGGTACATAAAAGCTGTCCATTTTTTTCTGCTTTGCATCCCAAGAAAAATAACGGTTTGCAGGTAGAAAGAATAACAAGAAAGACAAAACACTTATAAAGTAATAATGATTGAGGTAAGTAGTCTTATCTATTAACTCAATGTAGGTAAAACTCAAAAAGAAAACTAATACTGCCCAACGGTATTTAAAACCAACAGCGATAGCTAGGGCAGAAATACCACAAAGTATAAATAAAAAATACGTATAAACGCCTAAAGGCTGCACCCAATCAAAACCGTAATAAGAGAAATGAAACTTAGGCGCGATGTATAATTTTTCTATCCATCCATTTGCCCAAAAACGGAACATACTTAAAAACATCATCACACCAAAAAAAATACGAAAGACCGCCAATGGGGCAGCCTCTGTATTCTTCTTTAGATATGTTATAATTGTTTCCGTATCGTTTATTTAAATAGTCCAAACTTTAAATACCACTATCAAGTAAAGGTAGTTGAGTGATTTTTAAAAGATACCAATTTGCATCTTTTAAAAATTGTACCGAAACTAGTCTCCATCTGCATCTACAAAATCAATATTCACATTTATTGCCTGTAGTAAATCTACTTTTAGTAAAATTACATTACGCTGCAGCTCATCATAAGTCTCTAACATCGCATTGTTATTTGTTGCTATTTGATTTGTAAAATCTGAATCAAGTGTATTTAACGCAGCAATCGATGTAGCAAATTGATTATTTATTAATGTACTTAGATCTTCTTCATTTTTTATTGTATTTAAAAAATCAAGATAGGTAGCATAACTAGGTCCTGATTGTGAATTTACAAAAGACCTACCATTAAAAAAGCGTATGGATGCGTTTAATGCCTCAATGGCTAATTCTTTAGAAAAATCTTGAGCGTATAATGCTTCAACATTACCCGGTAGTGGATCATTAGAAAATACCCCTGCTGGAATTCCTATTTTTCCTGCCCTTAATGATTTTTCATAGTAAAGTATAAAATCATTTGTCAGATTATCTACAGAAGCAGAAGCAGAAGAACCATCATTAGCTACAAAGGTATTTCTAAATCCAGAAGTCCAGTCGTTTAAAACATTTTGAGCTAAAATATTTATTGAGTTTACAAGGGCAAAAAGATAGTTCCTATAGCCTTCAGCATTAGCATCTGTTGTAAAAAAAGCAACTGTTTCTTCATCTGTACCTAAACCGTATAACAGATAGTCTATTGCAGGTAATCCTTGTGCATCATTTGTAGATGGTAATTCAAAATTAAAATTACCGTCTACTATAAAACTTGTTACTTCTTGGATATTAGTAGGATAAGTATTCGTGCGATCTCTAAAACGAAGCTCTTCTGCAAGGCCAATTTCAAATATAGATACATTCTGAAAGCTTAGATATGCTGTTCTGAAAGCTGACCTAAGATTAGTAAGTTCTTCAATAGATGGAGTAACAACAAAACTATCCGTTTGCGATACCAAATCTTGCGTAGTACTTATGTAGCTTTGATAAGAAGGTAGTATGATGTTATCTGCGAAGTTAATTAACATAGCACCTCTGTCAAAGCCATCACTACTTTGATCAGTAGTGTCATCATCACTATCTGAACAAGCAAAAACTGCAAGGGAAACAGTAAATAATACTATAAATTTTTTCATCTTTTTCATTTTTTTCATTTTTTAAATGAGTGCAAAAATACTCTTAAACAACCATTAAATATTAATGATTAACAGTTGTTTAAGAGTTCAAGAAACTAACATTAATTTGTACTAGCAGCCTCTGCCACTGTAAAAGAAAACGGAGCAGCAATAGCATCAGAAATAGCGTCTAATGTTGCTGGAGTTACGTCCCATAAACCATCAGGTCCATCATTCATTATATCGTTAATAAAACCATCTACTTCACTTCTAGTAAAAAAAGAATCACCACTTTGATTATTTCTTGTAAAACGTAGGCTATATATAAAACCAAATCCTTCAGAAAGGTCGTGAAATGCTGTACCAAATTCTCCAGCCTCAATTGCTGTTTTTCCATTTTGTAGATAGAAGACTGACCTAATAGCTATTACTTCAGAAATCCTTTGACGAATAACTGCTGCTTGTGCATCACGAACTTCATAATTTTTAGCAACAATAGCCGCACGACCTAATTTAAGCGCATCAAACACTTCTTGTCCAATACCAGCAAAATCTAAATCTCCTTCTACTCTACCTAAGTATTTGTTCAAGAAAGAATCATCATCTCCTAATGTTGCTAAAGGGCTTGCTTCGTTTGGACTCGCACCAAAAAGGTATCCATAAGCCTCATCCCATTTATGCTCCATTGAAGTGTAGGACTTCCCTTCTTCGGTAATATCATTATCATTATTCTCTCTGTTATCTGCTTCATCAAGAACTCCTGTACCTAAGTAGTGATTAAGCATTTGGTCTGTCATTAAAGCACCAATAGCTCCTTTTGTAAAAGTTTGGTTCATTTCTAAACCTTTTCCAGTTACATATCTAGTAGAGCCGCCGTCTGCAATCTGTCCTGCTACACCTGCTTCTGCTAACACATTTTGATTAGGAAAAACTTCATTAACCTGAGTGCTAATATAGTTTTCAAACGTTGTTTTTATTAGTGTGCTCTCTGCACTATTTGCATTAAAGTAATCGTTTGAAGCCGCAATCTTACTTCGTACACTTTTATCTGAGGCATTAAGATCAGCATCTTCAAAGTCATTTGCTCCTTCTACATGAGCAAACATAGCTTGTAATGAAGCTTCTGTTGTATTATCAAAATCTGTAAAAGCAGCTGCTGTTTCTTCGGCCATTAATATTCTAGTTGTTTGACCACTAAAAGAAACTGTAGACAAACCTTCTCTAGTAAACTCATAAGAAGCGGGAGCCTCAACATTTACTTCTTCCACTGTATTTTGATCATCATCAGAATCACAAGATGTGAATATGGTTGCGGCGATTAAGCAAGGTATAAATAGTTTTTTCATCTTTATCTTTATTTAGACTTATTATAAATAGTTAATTAATTTTCC
>JALZVC010000123.1 GCA_023301205.1 Flavobacteriaceae bacterium | reverse complement strand
CTTAAAATCTTTTAAATAATAAGGTTCAAAATAAGCGACATCTTCGGTGTCGTTTTTTTTATGCTTTTCTTCTGCTAATACTGCCATATCTTTTGCAGATGGGAGTGCGTCTGTTATAAATGTAGCGTTTTGATGATTGCAAATCGTTTCAAACTTTGCCACGCCATCACCTATAAAAGTTGTTTTTGCTTCTGAAATATACTGCTCAAATGAATTTTCGTCTAGAATTTGAGCTTGCGTATTTCTAATCCTATTTTTTGACGCATCATAAACCGCACTATATACCTCCATTCTACGTGCATCGAGCATAGGGATAACAGTGGTGTCATCTTTCACTTGTTGCGCAAGTATGTCTAGTGTTTCTAATGCAATTAATGGGATGTCTAATGAGTAGCAGAGGCCTTTAGCTGCAGAGACACCAATACGAAGACCAGTATATGAGCCTGGCCCTTTACTTACCACAATAGCGTCTAATTCTTTTAATGTAATTGAAGCATCTTTAAGTACTGCTTCGATAAAGACATGAAGGTTTTCTGCGTGCGAATACCCGTCTGTCGCAAGTTCTTTAAACGCAATAACGCTTCCATCATGTGAAAGCGCTACTGAACAGTTTTTTGTAGCTGTTTCTAAGCAAAGTATAATCCCCATTATTATTCCTTGTCTTCGGCGTCTTTTTTATCTTCTTTTTTTCCTGTCGAAATTTTATCGCCAGGTTTTAACGTTTTCGTTACTAGTGTATAAGGCCCAGTAATTACTTTGTCGCCGTCTTTTAGACCAGAGCGAATCTCAATATTGGTGTCATCTTGTATACCTGTTTCAACTACTCGTAGTTTGGCTTTGCCTTCGTTCTCTACAAATACACATTCAAATTTTTTGGTATTTGCTGTCACTACCTCTTTCTTGTAAGATTTTTTTGTTGAAGAAGTATCAGTTTTAATAACAACAGCACTAATAGGTACCGCTATTATATCTTGTTTTTTATTGGTGATAATATCTACAGTCGCTGTCATTCCTGGTCTAAACGGGGAGTAATTTTCTGGTTTATTCTCCGTAAGGTCTTTATAAGATTCTGGAAGGATACGCACTTTTACCTTAAAATTAGTTACTTGATCTGCTGTAAGCGTAGACTCTGCCGAGTTTGCAATTTCAGTTACTAGACCTTTAAACTCTCTCTTTGTCCAAGCATCCACTTCTACAATAGTACTATCACCAACGGCTACCTTTACAATATCATTTTCATTTACATCTACTTCCACTTCCATATTGTCTAAATTAGCAACACGTATAATTTCTGTACCCGCCATTTGAGCAGTTCCTACTACACGCTCTCCTAATTCTACAGAAAGTTTAGATATGGTACCCGTCATAGGGGAATATATTTTTGTTCTATTTAAGTTGTCTCTAGACTGCTTTACATTTGCCGAGGCACTCTTTACATTATAATAAACAGAAGATTTATTGGCTTGGGCCATTTCATAATCTGCTACAGAACGATCCCAGTCTGATCTTGAAATGACACCTTTATCAAACAGAGCTTGGCTTCGGTCATAATTTGCCTTGGCGTTTTTTAAACTCGCTTCCGCGTTTTCTAGTTGTGCGCGAACATTTTGAAGTCCTGCCTGGCTTTGACTTACTTGTGCTTGTATTAAATCTGGATTGATTTTAACCAAGAGCTGTCCTTTTTCTACTAATTGTCCTTCTTTAACAGGAAGATCAATAATTTCTCCAGAAACTTCAGAAGAAAGGAAAACTTCTATTTCTGGCTGTATTTTTCCGGTTGCCGCAACAGTTTCTGTAATGGTAAGTGGAGCAATTTCAGTTATTTCTACAATCTTACCCTCATCTTTGTTGCCAAACCAGCCGGCTTTACCTCCATAGAGAAGTACTGCTATGGCAAGCGCAAAAATGATGAGTAACCAAATTAGTGTCTTTTTTTTCATGGTTAGAATTTTAGTTGAGTTGGATCTACGCCAAAGAATAATTCCAATACTTTGAGTTTAAATATGTAATCATACTTCGTGCGATTTACTTCTAAATTTGCATTGTCAAAACGTAATTTAGACTGGCTAAAATCAAAAGCATTAATTAATTCTACTTCGTATCTATCTTTTGCGTATTGATATGCTAGTTCTTGAGACTCTGCTGCTTTTTGTGCTGCTTCAAATGCTTTTTGGGAACCTCTGGCATCTACTAGTGCTTGGTACACGTTAGACTCTAAATCTAGCGCGGCTTGCTCTAATTGTAATTTAGTGCGTTCTAGATTTATTTCACTTCTTTGAATATTAGCTTTTGTTTGAAATCCGTTAAAAACAGGAACGTTTAAACTTAGACCATAAGCGATACCATCATTCTCAGACAATTGGTCAAAAAATGGGTCCGCACCAGACTCGTTAATTATTGTATTTGGAAACGTGCCTAATACATTTTGGCCAGTTCCTTCTACAACACCTATAGTCTCTGTCACAAATGGGGTGTCTGGATCTAATGTTTGCGTAAAAGAAGGGTTGTCCGCAAATCGCGTATTATATCCAAAAAATGCAGTGAGCGTAGGCAGTAATGCCCCTTTAGCAATCTCAATATCTTTTTCTGCAAGATCTACATTAGATTGCGCGATGCTTATTTCTTGCCTGTTTTCTTTTGCGCCCTCGATTAATGTGCTTACTGGAGTTACTAATATTTCTTCAGATATAATCTGGTAGTCGTCGTCTGCGATATCAAAGTTTTGATAATCATTAATGAGTAAGAGCTGTGCTAGGCTTATTAGAGAAATTTGAACTGCATTTTCTGCAACCGCTATTCGTTGTAGTTCACTTGCATCTGTCGCTTGTACTTCTAATAAATCACCTCTAGGAATAGATCCTGCTTCTACCAGTTGCTCTGTACGTGTTATTTGTTCTTTTGTAACTAGGTTTTGGCTAATTATAGCTTCTAGATTCGCTTTGTTTAATAAAACCTGTAAGTAACCATTTGCTACAAAAAGCGCAATATCATCTTTTATTTTATCTAAGCGATATAGACTTGCTAGCTTGGATATTTCTGCACGTTGTACACGTCTTATGTTACGCAACCCATCAAATAAGGTGTAACCTATATTAGCACCGCCGTTTGCAGACAAGGTAGTTGCAGTTTGCGGACTGTTAGTAACTGGGTTAAAACTTAATCCAGTATTTTCAGAAACACCAGCGCTTAAATTTAGTGATGGTAAAAAGGCACCTACAGCAGTCAATGCCTCAATATCGGTTACCTCTACATCTAGCTCGCTTTGTTTTACAGAAATGTTATTTTCAAGGGCGTACACGACGCATTCTTGTAAAGTCCATTTTTTTGCCTGTGCATTTGTGGCAAAAACTGTTATCGTAAAAACACCTAAAAGGAGAAACTTTTTCATAATTAGATTGTAGTTATTAAGTAAGTCTTACACTTTTACAAAGTGTTACATTTTTTTAGTTTAAAATTTAAAATCCTCCACCCGAAATAGGTGCTTTAAGTTGATTCCATACTTTAATTTTATCATCTTTTGTAATTCCAGAGGTCACCTCTACAAAGATCCCATTGCTCACGCCCATCTCAATGTCGAGACGTTCAAACTCTTGATCGCCCGTTTCTACCTCTACATAAGCCTGTTTAGTTTCCTTGTCATATTGTACAAGTGCTTCTTTAATAGCTAAAACATCTTCTGCCTTAGCGAGTATAATAGAGGCATTTGCACTAAGTCCTGCTCTAATAAATGTAGTATCTTTTTTTGCAAGTGTTCCTTTTATTTCAAATTGTACTGCACCATTTTCTGCTACCCCTTTTGGCGCAATATAGTCTAATATTGCGTCAAACTTTTTATTTTCAATAGCTCCCACGGTAATCTCTAGCGGTAATTGTTCTTTTATTTTTCCAACTTCACTCTCATCTACTGTTCCTTCAAAAATCATTTTGTCTACATCTGCAATTGTCGCGATCGTCGTACCATCATTAAAGTTATTAGATTCAATAACTTGGTTACCTGTTTTTACGGGTACATCTAAGATCATCCCAGAAACGGTAGCTCTTATTTCTGTATTCGCAGATGTTCCTAATCCTCTAGTAGTACCTGTTTTAACAATATCAAACGTTTGTTGTGCGCCTCCTAAATTTACTTTTTCTTGGTTAAAACGTTGTTGTGATTGATCAAAACTTAATTGTGCAGAATCAAATTCGTTGGCAGAAATCACACCTTTATCAAAAAGTGCTTTTTGTCTATTGTAAATACTGCGTTGACTTTCTAGTGCCAAACGTGCTGTTTCTACTTGCGTTTTAATACTGTTTATATTGTTTTTTGCACTGTTTAATGAATTTACATTAGGCACGACCTTCACTTTTGCAATGAGATCACCACTTTTAATAACGTCTCCTGCAACGACAAAAATTTCATCAATAATACCAGAGATGTTTGGTTTAATAAGCACCTCTTCTTTAGGTACAATGCTTCCTGTTGCGACCGTTTTTTTAACTATAGTTTGTGTCATAGCTTGCTCCGTTTCATAAACAACAGGGTCTTTTTGGTCTTTTACCCAGATGTAATATATCCCGACACTAAAGCCGATAACAATTAGTAATAAAACGATGATGGTTCCAGTTCTTTTCATTCTAGTAATTTTATTCTTTAGTTTTCTTCTGAAATATTAATTATTTAATACCTCTTTAAATTTGTTTTTATAAAGCTCGGTAATCTTGTTTTATGACTTTTCCGAAGTAATTATTCTACTCTTAATGCATCTACCGGTTTCATTTTTGTAGCCTTAAAAGCTGGAATCATGCCTGCTGCAATGCCAGATAAAATAAGGATAAGAAAGGCAATTAAAACAATAAAAATATTCACCGTAGGATTTGCAAAATTATCTACCGGGCCATTTAATTTTAATGCGTAATTCATTAACCAAATTAAGCCAGAGGCCGCTGCGATACCAAACATTCCAGATATAATAGTTAGCACAAGAGATTCTTGAATAATTTGCGCACGAATATTCCAAGGGCTTGCGCCTATCGCCCTGCGCACTCCAATTTCTTTTGTTCGTTCTTTTACAATGATTAGCATGATATTAATAATGCCTATCATTCCAGATGCTAAAATAAGCGATCCTACAAAGAAGCCTACAAAACTTAGAATGTCAAATAACCCTGTAATTTTACCAAAAGCTTCTGCACGATCAAAATTACCTAAAGCTCTCAAGTCTTTTGGGTTAATTGTGCGTAGCTCTCTTAGCTTTGATAATATGCTGGTTTTTAATGAGGTAATGCTTATTTCGTCTTTAGCGGTGATTGCCATCCAGTTTACGTTTTCACCAAAATTAAATACTTGATTGAAGGTCGTAAAAGGAACATAAATTGAATTTGCTTCTTCTTCACTATTACCATCACTATTTGCTGCTTGAAAAACCCCAACCACCATAAAGTTTACACCATTAATTTTAATATAGGACCCGATCACGTCTTCTCCTCTGTCATAAAGAGTTTTTACCACATCTGCACCAATTACAATGGATTTGCGTTTTTCGTTAATGTCTGAGTGACTTATAAAGCGACCTTGGGTAATATCCATAGGTTGTTGTAAAATAAACTCTGGATAATCACCATTAATGGTAAAAGCACCTGTTTTCTCCTTTCTGGTAACATTGTTGGCACCATTATACCCACCTAGTTGGTTGCGCGGTGACACGTATTTTAATTCTGGAAAATTGTCTTTAAGCACTTGAACATCTTCTATTTTAAAATTTAGCCTTCTTCCTTTAGGCAATCCTTTGTAGGGTAATGATGTTCTTTGGGACCATACATACATAGAGTTGGTAGCAAAATTCCCAAAATCTGCACTCACCCCAGTTCGAAGTCCATTAATTAGCGCAAGTAGCGCAACTAAAATAAAGATACCCCACGCTACCCCAAAAGCAGTTAAGAGGGTTCTAAATCGGTTTGCGTTTAGTGATTCGAGTATTTCTGTCCATCTATCTCTGTTAAACATATTAGTCTTCTCTTAGGGCTTCAATAGGTTTAATTTTTGCGGCGCGCCTTGCAGGTATATACCCTGCAACTGCGCCTGCTATAATTAATATAAATACGGTAGAAATTGCTGTTGTAAAGTCTACTTGTGGTGCTTTTATAAAATCACTCTCTGCGTATGGACTAATAAGCTGCAATAAAAGTACACCAGCAAAAAGACCGAGGAATCCAGCAATTGCTGTTATGAAAATAGATTCTTGTAAAATCATTCCTATTATTGATGAAGGTACGGCACCGATGGCTTTTCTAATCCCAATTTCTTTAGTTCTTTCTTTTACGATAATAAGCATAATATTACCCACGCCCACAACGCCTGCGATAATGGTAAAAATACCAATAAACCAAAACACGTTGCGTATAGTAGCGATTAGTGAGTAGATTTTTCTAGCCTCTTCTAACGTATTGTCCACTCGTACTGCACTCCTGTCATCTGGTGCAATACTATATTTTTCTTTGATAAACTGTTCAAAATTAAGAGATAGCTCTTGAGATGTAGCAACAGCCTCATCAAAATCATCACTCATTTTAACGGTGTATGCGATATTGCGAATGCGATCACCTGCAGCAAATGCAATTTGAGCAGTTTTTAATGGAACAAAAAATCGATTTTCCTCTCGTGCACCACCAGGATCTGTATAGACACCAATAACTTTAAAATTAATTCCGTAAACTGATACCATTTCACCAATAGGGTTGGCTCCTTTAAATAAGTCTTGTTGCACAGTATAGCCAATAACGGCTACTTTTCTAGATTCTTCCATATCATCAAGCGATAAAAAGCGTCCAGAAGTAAGGCTGGCATTTTCTATAAATTGTTGATCTGGGTTCGCACCTTCTAGTCTATAATTACCTGTTTCCCCTTTGTAAGAAACTTGTGAGCCCCATACGTTATATAGTGCGGTTTTAAACTCTAATTTATCACCGTATAGTCTGTTTAATTCTTCAAAATCTGCGTTGCGAAGTTGTATGCGTCTTCCAGGGTTTAATCCTTTGTATCCTTTACTGGTAACTCGCGTGCCTATACGAATACTATTTGTTGCATCTTGCTCAAACTGTGTTTTTACTCCTTTTTGTATCCCACTACTAAAGCCTAATAGAATCACTAAAATAAAAATACCTGATGCCACAGAGAGACCAGTTAAGAATGTTCTTAACTTATTTTTCCCTATGGTTTCAAATATTTCTTGCCAGCGTTCTACATCAAACATTTGCTGCGTTTTTAGCTAAGACTTGTTGTACCATTCTATCGTCTATAATTTGTCCATCTTTTAAATTGACAATACGTTTGGTCATTTGTGCAATATCGTCTTCATGGGTAACCACTAATATGGTCTTGCCTTCATCATTTATGCCTTGTATAAGTTCCATAACCTCATAAGAGGTTTTGGTGTCTAATGCTCCTGTAGGTTCATCTGCTAATAATACTTTAGGGTCACTTGCAAGTGCTCGCGCTATCGCTACACGTTGTTTTTGACCACCAGAAAGTTCGCTGGGTAGGTGAGTGGCCCATTGTGCTAGCCCTACTTTTTCTAAATAATGCATTGCTTTTTCTGTACGTTCTGCTCTTTTAGCTCCTTGATAATAGAGCGGCATTGATACGTTGTCAAGTGCAGACTTATAATTTATTAAGTTGAAAGATTGAAAAACAAATCCTAAAAATTTATTACGGTACTGTGCTGCGATTTTTTCGTTGAGGTTTCTTATTGATGTGTTGTCAAGGGTATAGGAGCCTTCATCTGCTTCATCAAGCATTCCTAAGATATTAAGGAGTGTTGATTTTCCTGAACCAGAAGATCCCATAATAGAAACCATTTCTCCCTCTTTAACTTGAAAGTCAATGCCTTTAAGTACGTGCAAAGAATTAGTTCCAGTTTTGTAAGATTTGTGAATATTCTGTAAGTCAATCATATAAATAGTATCTACTCTGCAAAGAAACAGACAAAGTAGGCGTTACAGTGTGAATAATTTGTTAAGACTTGAAGTAAACTGGTTGATAATAGTCCTTGCTATTAAGACTAAAATTTCAATAAAATGTTACAGTTGTGAAGTTTTATTATTTCAGAAACAATGCTTTTGATAGTTAAGATGGTTAACAAGTACGTTACTCCGTACTGTTTTTATGCTGTTTTGATTTTTTAATAGTCTTGTATACTGCAAAAACAACTCCGCCTACAAGTAGATATGGAAAGATCATTAAATACACAATCCCATTGTTTACACCTTGCGCCATACTGGTATCTCCTTCACTCTCAAGAACAGCGCGGCACATAGCGCACTGGGCTTCTACTGGAAGGCTAACCAGTACTAAAACGATGCATATAATGAGAATACGATTCATATTAATAATAAGGGGATATCATGAAATAAACAACCACTCCCGTTATGGCGACATAAAGCCATAGTGGGAAAGTGATTCGTGCTATTTTTTTATGCATTTTAAAATTTCCAGCAATAGCTCTTATGTACGTAATAAGTACAAAAGGTATGACAACGATAGAAAGTAAAATATGACTAATTAATAAGAAAAAATAAACATACCTAATTGCGCCTTCACCTCCATAGGGAGTAGAGTCACTAGTCATATGATATACAACATAAAGGAGTAGAAAAACCACCGATAGCGTAATTGCGGTCTTCATTAAAAGTTCGTGTTTAAGCCGGTTACCACGTTTAATCATCAGTACCGCAATAATTAATAATACTGCCGTTATGGCATTAATGGTGGCATAAATAGGAGGTAAAAACCCCATTCGTTCTACGCCAGGGATACGCACTGTAAAAAGAATAGCCACGGCAACTGGTATTAAAATGGAAAGAATCCATATCCAAACGGTGTACTTTTTTTCTATAGGTTCTGGGTTTTCTGGCATTTATAATAGTTTTTTTATATCTTCAATAAGCATATTTATTCCTGTTTGCTCAAGACCGTCATAATAGATAAGCGGATTCCCGTTTTCATCTATTCTTGAACTAATATTCCCTTCTTTGTCAATAAGTGCAAACATACCTGAGTGTTCAAACCCGTCCTCTGCCTCTTCATTTTCTGCAGCATATAGTTTAAATCCTTCGTTGCTTAGTTTGATGATGTCTAACTTGTCACCAGTTAAAAAATTCCAAGTGGGGAGCGTTACATCATAGCCATCTGCATAGGCTTTTAAAACCTCTGGTGTGTCATAAATAGGATCAATGCTAAATGAGGCAATACCAAAATCATCACGATCTAGAAATGCGTTTTGTACTTGTTGCATATTTGTATTCATTACTGGGCAAATAGTAGTACAAGAGCTAAAGAAGAACTCAACGACATATACTTTGCCTTTATAGTCTGCGTCAGTAATTTTCTTATTGTTTTGATTGGTAAAGCTGTAAGGAGGGACTTTGCCAAAAGCAATCATGTCGCCAGGACGTCTGCCTTCTAATCCTTTGCTGGTGTTTACCGCATCACTAGATCTATTGCTGTCTACTGTATTACCATTTACAATACGATCGTGAATTTTAGGAATAAAAATAATTCCAAAAATAAGAACAACTATGGCTAGGCCTATGTACGAATTTTGCTTGCTCATGATTTTTTTCTTGTAGATTTGTCTTTACGTGCATCTCTATATTCTGCTAGTAACACTTTTACATCATCACTCATTTTATTGTTTATTTCTGCAATGATACTAGAGTCAAAACCATAGATGATACCGTTTGAGGCATCATCGTCATCGTCACGACCTCTTAAATTTCTTTCTTTATCTATAATGAAAACATAAGGACTTGCGCCGTTTTCTTTTAAAACCAGACCAGAATTTAAAGAATAGAAAACGCGTTCTATTTCTTTAGGTTCGCCAAAGGCAAAACGCCACGCGGTAGTAGGGGCAATTTCTTCAATTTTGTTTTTTAACAGTAGTGCTTGGTTGCGAGCAGATTCTGGTAAAAGAATAACAAATTGAAATTCTTCAAATTGATGATTCTTTTTATAAATTTTGTGGGCAAGGTTAAATGAATAGGCTTTGTTCTCGAGTACGTCTTCGCCAAAAAAGCCTAATACGGTGATTCTATCTTCAAGCTGTACGGGATTGCCTTGAAGATCTTTAAAAGCAGAGATTTCAGTAATATGTTCTGTGATTACTGGTAATTTCCCGAAATTATTCACTCCAGATGCAAAAAATAGATAGACTGTGATAGGTAGCAAGAAGAGTACTGCTAATACAAAAAATTTAGCCTTTTGCGGTTGTTGTTCCATAGGATACAAAAGTAAGTGCTAAAGATGCTAGCTGCAAGATAATTAACTTTATTTAGTCTCATAAAAAAGCCTCGCAATAACGAGGCTTTCATACTTATAATATTTCCGAAGGGGATAGATTAAAAATCGAACTTGATGTAGTTTGCTTTGTATACCTCAAAAATATAGTCTCCTTCTAATAATAAGATTAATGCTAGGTAACATATTAAGAAAATAGCAGTCCAGACTACGGCACGGCGTAAGCCTTTTACTTCATCTCTCATGTGCATGAAATCCCAAGTAATATAGTAGGCTTTTACTAGCGTTAACACGATAAAAATCAAGTTAAGCGGCTTCATGTAAATAAATGCTGAAAAAATGATATTCCCCATAGCAGCAAAGAAACCTCCTTCAAATTCTGTCATGAAAGGCGTCAATAAACTTTCTGGTTTAATAATACCAAATGCTACTTCTACTATGGTAATTACTGATAAGAGTATGAATACTCCCCAGATTTTCTGTACGTTAGATTTGAACTTAAGCGTCCCTCTAAAAATTGCTAAACTGTGTTCTGCGTGTGCCATTGTTGACGTTTAATTTTTTAATACCTGTTTATTAAACCAAGTAAAAGAATGTAAATACAAATACCCATACTAGATCGACAAAGTGCCAGTAAAGACCAACCTTTTCAACCATTTCATAATGTCCTCTTCGCTCATAAGTACCAATAACTACATTGAAGAAAACAATACAGTTTATGATAACTCCAGAGAATACGTGGAATCCATGAAATCCTGTAATAAAGAAAAAGAAGTCTGCGAATAAAGGATGCCCGTATTCATTGTGTTTTAAGTTTGCACCTTCTACCACAAGTCTACCATCGTTGATTATTTTGGCTTCACTTTCTGCTCTAGACAGCACTGTAGGGTGACCATTTTCGTCTAAGTATTGTGTTCTAATTAAAAGATTTTTATCAGCTAAAAACCCTGCTTTTACTTCTTCAAAAGAAATTGTAGTTCTTGTCTCTGCTTCACTCTGAAACCAAATACCTTCACTAGCTTCTTGAGAGATTCTTGTTTCTGGAAGATCTACAGCAAATGAAGATAATTTTACGCGTTTGCCATCTTTATCTAAAAACTGAATTATTTTTCCTCCTTTAGTCTCAACAGCGCCATAATCTCCTTTTATAAAAGTATTCCATTCCCAAGCTTGAGAACCTACAAAGATTGCGCCTCCTATAATGGTTAAGAACATATAGATAATTACCTTATTCTGCTGCATTTTATGTCCCGCATCTACGGCAAGAACCATCGTTACAGAAGAAAAGATAAGCACAAAAGTCATAAATGCTACATAAAACATCGGGGCATCTACACCATGGAAAAACGGAAAGTGAGTAAACACTTCATCGGCTATTGGCCAAGCGTCCACGAACTTATATCTTGAAAAACCATAAGCGACAAGAAATCCAGAGAATGATAAAGCATCAGATACGATGAAAAACCACATCATCATTTTACCGTAGCTTGCGTTAAATGGACGGTTATTTCCCCCACTCCATGCGCCTTCAGGTGCTGTTGTATCAACAGTTGTATCCATATAAAAATTTAGTTTTAATAAAGTTCAAAAATACGTTAATTTTTTATCTCACAAAATAGAAAAAGAAAAACAGATAAATCCAGAGGATATCTACAAAATGCCAGAAAGTCGCTGCTAGTTCTATACCAAGCGTTTTGCCTTTAATATATCTTTGTCTAGAATGATTATAAATTACAATAAGTAGTGCAATGAGCCCAGCTGCAATGTGTGCCAAGTGCATTAAAACTACAAGATAAATAAATGATGTTGTTATCGTGCTCTCACTACCTGTAAAATAATATCCGTTTTCAATGATCTCGTTAAAGCCAATAAATTGATAAAAAACAAATCCTAATCCGAGTAAAAAAGTAGCAACTAATAAGGCCATCCCTTGGCTGTTCTTCTCTTTTTTGACTGCAATTTTGGCTAAAATCATCGTCACACTACTCGCAATTATAAGGCCGAGACTAATGTAAAAAGCTTCTGGTATTTCAAAATCTGTTAGCCAGTCTGGTCGTTCTTTACTTACTACATAAGCACTAGTTAGTCCAGCAAAACTCATCGATAAACTAATGATCCCAAACCAGAGCATCATTTTTTTAGCGCGGTTTGTCTTTTCGGCAATCTCTATATCTTGCTCAGCAATGTATGCTTTCTGTTCTTTTGAAATAGTTTGCTCCATTATCGTATAAATTTATCTGCTATAAAAATAACTTGTAATAGTGTAATATAACTTACACTTACAAGCATAAGTTGTTTTGCCGCTTTATCTGTTTGTAGTCTATATAAACGGATGGCATAATAAAACATCCAAATACCAATCGCCCCTATTAAAATGGCAGCTACCACACTTAATTTTAAATCTCCAGTCATATTAAATGCAGGAATCAAAGATGCCAGTATGGTCCACATCGTATAGAATAGTATCTGAACCGCCGTGCCTTTGTTTCGTTTGCCATTGGGGAGCATAAAAAAACCTCCTTTTTTATAATCGTCAAATAAAAACCAGCCAATTGCCCAAAAGTGAGGGAATTGCCAGAAAAATTGAATCATAAATAGTACGCCTGCTTCAATACCAAACTCATTAGTAGCAGCAACCCAACCTAGCATAAAAGGAATAGCACCAGGAAAAGCGCCTACAAAAACAGATAAAGGTGTTTTCGTTTTCATAGGTGTATACAATGCCACATACATAAAGATTGAAATCCCGCCAAACATAGCTGTCTGTGGGTTAATTATATATAAAACCGTAAGACCAATAAGCGTAAGGACAACTGCAATAATGCCCGCTGTCGCCATAGACATCGTACCGGCTGGTAGTGGTCTGTTTTTTGTGCGATCCATCAATGCGTCTAGATCTTTCTCGAGCATCTGGTTATAGACATTAGATGCCCCCACCATACAATAGCCACCTATGCTTAAGAGCAATAAGACCATAAAATCTACAGTCTCACAACCCAATAAATAACCCGCAACAGAAGAGAAAACCACACTTACAGAAAGTCTAATTTTTGTGATTTCTGTAAAGGATTTAATTACAGAGACGTTATTCGCTTGTGTTTGTAATGTGTCCACTTTTTTTGTTTCTGAAATAGTAAAATGCGATTATCGCGCTATTTCGTTGTTTTTCTTCGGAAATGTGCTCCGTTTAAATTTCGTGCAAAGATACGTGCTACTCAGTTTTTAGGGAAACTTTGAAGCGTTAAATTTTATACTTAATCTGATAAGTAATTAGTTATTTGTATCTTCGACTATAACAATAAATATTAGGTATGAATTTCTTAAAAACTACGCTTGTTCTCTTATTTGTAACTAGTGCTCTAATTGCGCAAGAAAAAGCATCTGATGCTCAAAACCTCGTGAAGGTTTCAGATCATATCTATATGCTACAAGATAAAGGAGGGAATATAGGCCTTAGCTTTGGTGATGATGGCATCTTTATGATTGATGACCAATTTGATGAAAATATAGAGAAAACACAAGCTACTATTGCAGCTATTGATAAGCAGTCTGTGCAGTTTTTAGTAAATACACATCATCATGGCGATCACACAGGAGGAAATGTCGCGATGGCGCAAACAGGTACTGTAATTTTTTCTCAAGAAAATGTACGTAAAAGACTTGAGGCTGCTATTGCAGAAAGTGAAGATGTGGATAGTAAGAAGTCATTGCCAATGATCACTTTTAACGAAGATATGACCTTCTACTATAACAATGATCAGATATTTGTATTTCACGTGCACAACGCACATACAGATGGTGATGCCATGGTTTATTTTATGGATAGCAATGTCATCCATACAGGAGATGTGTTTTTTAACGGTCGTTATCCTTTTATAGATTTAAAAAGTGGTGGTAGTATTTTGGGTTATGCAGAGGCATTAAGTCGATTACTTATACTTACCAATGATGAAACTAAAGTAATCCCAGGGCATGGTGATCTCGCAACGACAAAAGATGTTATGTTCACTAGAGATATGTTACTAGACCTTCACCAACAAGTAAGTGCTTTGCAGAAAGCGGGGAAAACAGAAGAGGAGATATTAAATATGGCGAGCATCACAAAAAAATATGACGATCTCGGTTTTGGTACTGGTTTTATTAGTGCTAAGCGCATGTTGCAAACGGTGTATGCAGATGTGACGAAATAGGTTAAATGCTATTTTACTAACGCAAATATTTAGTAATCATAATACCAGTTAAATAAATCTGTCCGTAGCCCAAAATTTAACCAAACAGTACTTGAACTACTGTTTAAGTCGTTGTCTATTTCGGTGTCAAAGTCTCTATAAATTGCACTTGCATAAACTTTTAGGTTGGTGGTAGGGTTAATTAAATATCCCGCTTCTAATTCTGTATGAAGGAATTTTGTCCTGTTACCCTGTCCTATTTCATTCCCGTTATCTGAGATTCTATTGTCCTCTGATCCGAAGATATCTCCACCAAAAAAAGGTATGGCTGAGTCATTTAACTCCAAACCTCTAGTTGCCACGACTAATTTGGCATCACCATACCATCTGTCTCTTCTGTATCGAGCAATCATAATAAACTCTGAAAAATTAGCGCCTAGTGCGTGTGCTAAAGATTGATTGTTGTGGCCAAAGTTTAAAACTACCGAGTTGTGCGAATAGGTAAAAGGACGCACTCTATTATACTCAGCCTGTAAGTAAAGATTTTTCACTTTGAATGCATCATAATATTTAGCTCCTAATTGATAACCTGTTTTATTTTTAAAACTGCCATTGCCGCCAAAAACATCACCAGTAGAAAACTCATCTATAATAAATTGAGCATAAACGTTTACTTTATTGCTTACTTTGTATTTTCCTGAAAAACCAAGTATTGCATTACCGCCGCGTGATCCAGTACTAAACTCAATAGCTCGATAAAAAATCACAGGATTTACAAAATTAAAATCAAAGCCTCTATCGTTATCATTTTCCCATACAACTGACTCAAAAAGTCCTATATTTAATCGCTGTGTCACGTTATAACTTAAGTAATGATTTGCAATATATTTGGTTCTAAAACTACCGTCTTCCGTAACTTCAGAGCGAACATCTCGTAATGATAACCAAGTGTTTGTATATTTAAATTTCCAGAATGTAGTGTTTAGCTTAAAAAATGGAAATGGACTGGCATTATCACTAAAAATTAACGAGCGATACCCATCGCCCAAAAATTGCTTCCCGTGTCCTAATTGTAAATTAAAGTATTTAGAAGGCGTCACAGATATATGTCCAGTAGCTACGGGATAGTCAAAAGAGTCTTCTCTAAATTCTGCTGCAATACCTCTGCCTGGAATAATACCAGGATTACCACCATCTGGCGCCAGTCTTCTTGCCTCGCGATTTATATATTCTGCAAAACGCCCTTGGCTTTCGTATACGGTTGCGTTAAAACTAAGAATTTTACCTAATCCGCCCTGAAAGTTAACAAGCCGTGTGTTGTTGTACGTGCTTAAATCATTGTCCAGGTCTCGACCTAATTGTAAGTCTACCCCAGGATCTATTGTAAACCAGTAGTCTTCTCCTTTTAAGGTTACAAAATGTTCATTGCTCCATTTACGACCCAACCACGTTTTGCGTTTTTTTAATAGCTTGTTATTTTCTTCTGCAAAATCATAATAACGATTTACTTCGCTATAGATAAATGGTTTTTGGGCGGTATGTGTATTTGTGCCTATACGATTTAAGGCAGCGTCAAAGCGTGTATAAAACTCGTGCGATAATGGAATGTTTAATTGGCTGGTGTACTCTTCATTGTCATATTGAAATTTCTTGATTTCATTATATTCATTAAAAACAGCAGGGTCATAAGCCTTCGTTGCTACAGCTGGTTGTGTTGCTTTTTCTGTAGCCATAGGTTTCATTAGGGTCGTTCTTACCTCTAGCGGAAACGCTATAGGCATTCTATATTGTGAAACTGTTGGTGCACCGTTATACATTGCAGGTGTAATCACAGGCATGCTGCTAAATACTCTTGCGGTTTCTTCTTTTAAAAGGAAATTATTACTGTCTATATAAATAACTTCAAAACGGCCTGCTCTAGTTACTTCAAACTGAACGTTAAGAATAGTTAAGTCTTCATCAGATAGGGATGCAGGCACATTAAAGTTGTCAACAAGATATTGTTGCACCGCGGTGTTAAAACAATTAGCAAGCTCCACGTTTGTAACGTTTCCGCAGGAAGGAAAAACAGGGTACTTTGTTGATGCCTCTGTGGTTTGAGCAAACGATATAGTAGGTAGTAGGAGTAGTAAAAGGATTAAAATTCGCATCAAAATATAAGAGTTGCAGTTGATGACAGCAAGATACAGATTTTATGTAAAGTGAGAACATAAAAAAGCCACCTCGCATTGAGATGGCTTTTATTTAGATTGTGATGGGATTCATATTATATGATAACTCCCTTTTAAAAATCTTAATTGACTTTAAACTTAATAGGCAACACATACATTACATCTACAGGGACATCGCCCATTCTACCAGGCGTAAATTGCGGTAACTTATTAATAACGCGTTGTGCTTCTTTCTCTAAAGTTTTATCTGGAGCACGCGCCACGATATCTGCTACATTTCCGTTTTTGTCTATTTTAAACTGTACGGTTATTTTTTGTATTCCTCTAATGTCATAGCCTGCTACGCTTGTGTCAAATTTTTTACCTACAAAACGTCCAATTTTTTCACTCAAACAAGCAATTTTAGCGTCTTTATTTCCTGCAGTTTCACAACCAGGATAAATAGGAACAAACTCAACCGATATCACATTTTTTGGCCCAGTATTTTTTTTAGGTGGATCTGCTACAGGAGGTGCAGGAGGTACCATAACTGGAACGTCTGGAGCCGTAGGAGCAGTAATAGTCGCTACAGTTTTCGTTTCTGGTAGATTAGTGTCATCAGGTACTTCTTTAAAAACACTAGTAACAACACGCTTTGTGGGTTGCGGGTCTAACTTTGCTATTGTTTGTTTTACCGGAACCACTTTTTGTTCTATTTGATAATTGTGAAAAACAGGTTCTACAACAGTATAGCCTGGTTCTTGAGGCGTCACTGGTAATCGCTCACCTATCTTTAAATTCATCGCCCATGCAGCTGCTACAAGTGCAACAACAAGTCCTAATTGAAAGAAGATCGCAGAGTTAAACTTGATGTCTGTCTTCTTTTTTTCTACTCTCTGGTTTCCCTGTTTTTGTGGGTTGTCTGTCTGTACTTGATTCATTGTTTTCATGATACTAGTTTTTAAGGGTTACTATTGGTAGTAATGTTACAACTGTTGTGCCATATTTAAGATTATGTTAACATTTGTGTATTTTTATTGCGATTTATCAACTATTGGCTAATATTATTCTATTGAATAATCAAAAAACTAAGCAGATATGTGATTTATTATCAATCACTACTGCTCGGTACTCACTAACCAACCAAAATTTATTTATTATTCATCCCAGGTATAGTTTTTCTTTTTAGCTTGACTACGTAAGGCAGTAATCATTGCGCTTTCTAGACCATTGTTTTTGGTATTGCCTCCTGATGCAATATAATCACGACGTTTTTTATTGAGGGCGGCTATTTCTTCTTGAATCGTTTCTCGCTCTTCTTTCTTAACCCAAACATAGGCTTTAATTTCTGCTGTAGATTTATTTTTCAGGTTTTCTGGTAGTTGCTCTTTCTTCAATTTTGAATAACTAAAATCACTGTCATCTTCTGCATCCACTAAATCCCAAGAACTATTTTTATATAAGTGTGAGCCTTTACTTACTGTTCTGCTCACTGCATTTGCTTTACTGTATCCTGCAGCATTGCTATCTTGTTCATATTGCAACGCTACTTTTTCTTCGCCTAATCTTCCGTAAGGAACGTAGGTTCCGTTTAGTTTTATGTTGAGTTGAATGATAAGATCATCATAAGGCGATACAATATGTTGCGTTTCTTTGTTGTGATCTATCGCGGTGTATTGACCATACCCTAGTGTCGCCCCGTCTTTCCAATAACTTGCTGCCCCTTGATTATAATTTCCGCAGAAAATAGTATTGATCACAACATCTTTTTCTTTTGCATTTGTAATGGCGTCTTTGTAGTTGATTTTTCCTTGATCAAAAGGTTCGTTACCGGCAATGAAGACCATTTTTAAGTCGTCTGCGTCGTTACCCCAATCCAGTTGATCTAGCGATTGTTGTATAACAGTACCACAATATTCACTACCTCCATTTGTTGAGAGTGAAAACAACTCTTTTGATACCTCGTCAAGGTCTTGGGTAAAACCTAATATCTTACGAACATAACCGTCTTTTTCTGCCAAACGATCATTACCATATTCAAAAAGAGCGATCTGTAAATTAGGTCTTTCATTTTTACATTTTGCATAACTCAATTCATTTACAATTTCCCATAACTGTGCTTTTGCTTGGTCTATTAAGCCATCCATACTATTACTTGTGTCAAGTAGTAAGGCTACTTTAATGTAGTGTTTAGCCAGGGCAGGAGATGCTATATTTGTTTCTACTTGTGCGATTTCTTTTTTAGTATCTGCTTTGCACCCAATACATATAAAGGCTAGTACAATACAAAAGGTGTTCAATAACTTTTTCATGTTTTTTTATTTATCTGTTTGTAATTCTTTGATGTCTATGGTACCATTTGGCGCTACCACATACTATTTGTGTTTAGTTTCTATTTTTATTTCGGGTTCGTTTTTTTTAATGAATAGGACTTTGTTTTATTCCGCTGTAAAATTAATTTGAAGAAAGTTCTAAAAAAAAGCAGTTTGAGGGAGCGTTAGTTATGAATGAGTGAAAGCACTTTATTAATGAGAGAAGTGCGGTTTTGTGCCGAAATAGTAACGGTTCAAGCCTGTTAACCATTTTATAGTATGGTTTAAAGTGTGTATGTTAGCACCCCGAAAGCATTATGAAAGCACTAAAGACATTATTTATTATCACCACCTTACTAATAGGGGTAACCATTTTTGCGCAAAATGACAACAGAACGAGTCAGCCTACTTTTGATGTAAAAGGTGAGGTTTTAGATGACGAAACAGACGAACCCATTGTTAATGTAAATGTAGAAGTGCTAGGTGGGGGGTATACTACAACAGATTTTAGCGGACGTTTTAGTATTAAAGGGAGTATAGGCCAGGAACTAATTATAAGGAGCACAGATTTTGAAACCGTTTATCACACCATTATAAATAAAGATTTTATTCGTATTAGTGTGATTAATACAGAGTCAGAATATCCTTCGGTATCAAAGGTAAAAGCGCGTACCATTGCAAGTTTTAGTACGTATATAGATTCTGCTAAAACAGTTTTAAAAACAGATGCCACTAAAAGTATTAATTATATTACCGATGCTATAAACTCTATACCTGGAGGTAAGCCCTCTGTCTTGCAGAACAAAATTGCCTTTGAGGTGTTAGGAGATATAAATAGCTACTGGTCACAACCAGATCTAGCAGCAGATAATTATAAAAGAAGTGTGGCGTCATTACCGTCTACACCCGTGCAAATCAAGTTGGCTAAGTCGTATATGCAAAATAAGAATTATCAAGAAAGTATTGCATTGTGTAATAGCTTATTGGTTAATAAGCTCACCCCGTTTCAAGAGGTGCAAATCTATGAGATTTTAGGAGATACCTATAGTATTATTGATGAAAGTAAAAAGGGGATTTCTAATTATCAAAGAGCATTAGACATCGCAACAAAACACCTTATTACTCCTAAAATTACAGATTTAAATTCTAAGATAGCAGATGTGTATGCAAATAGCGGAGCGCCAGTTGCAGCAGCAGAGTACTACGGAAATTCTCTCGAGTTGTCAACTAATGAAAATAAAAAGAGAGCTGCAGAAGAAAAAGATAAAGTAGCAGATTTCTATGGAAGAAATGAAAATTTTGACAAGGAAATTGAACTACGAAGTAAAGCACTAGAAGAGATTGAATCTATTGAAAATGATGACCTACCCGAAACTACAATAGGAGTACTTTCTCCGCAACGTCAAAATTATAAAATAGGGAACGCCTATCTCAGTCAAGAAAAATATGAGGATGCGATTCCTTTTTATGAAAAATCTATTGAAGAGGCAGATGAAAAAGAAGATTTAGTGGTAAAAAAAGATGCCACACGCAAGCTATCTGAATTATACCGCGATCAGGGAGATTTTAGTAAAGCTGCAGAAAGTTATGAAAAGTATGTTGCTGTAGTGGATGCGTTATATATAAAGAAAGAACAAGAGCTTTCACAAGTAGCACGTTTCAGCAAAGAAATGGCTTTAAGACAGAATAGAATCACGAGTCTGGAGAACGATAGAAAGTTAAATGAGAGCAGGTATAAACTAGCCTTTGAGAATGAAGAGTTGATCAAAAAGAATAGTAGTATTCAAAA